>JBEKBK010000274.1:0-20726 GCA_050015435.1 Bryobacteraceae bacterium | reverse complement strand
GGCGACGCCTTCGTCTTCATCGACCGGGAAACCGCACGCATCACCACTATCCTCGGCTATCCCACCCGCAGGCTCGCTCAGGTGGCCTGATCGGAAAATTTCAAATATGTTTGGCTAGATTTGTCGCGTGACGCGTCCGGTCGACGAGTCCCCCGCCGACCGGCGAACATTCTAGCTTCGGTTCGAGCAAATTCAAGCTGACCGCCCGTGGACGGGCCCTAAAGTTCGAACGCTAGACTTGCACACTTCAGACTTCAGCTTTGCAAACGACCCGACCTACGGCCCTTGGCTCCGTCTCGTGCTCGATGGCTTCTTGGATTCAGATAACGTGAACCACACGCAAGAAGCCTATCAAGTGGAGCGGGTACCACAACCATAGCCCAAACACCCCGGCGTCAGATCGAAGTACTCTCCACAACATTCAGCATGACCTTCCGGCGGCGATCGTAGACGCGCGTCGTAGTGAGGCTGGAGTGCCTCGGCGCAGTGCGCTCGAACAGGTGGGAGCTGCGCACGAGCCGCTGAGATTCTCGGGATCAGCCGGGCGACCGTCTTCCGGATCATCGCGATTAGCCCTACACATAATGCGCTATGATGTCTGGGCATAAGGAGTTGCGATTCCATGACTAATACGCGGCGTTCTTTTTTGGGCGGGCTCACAGGAGCGGCAGCCGGGCTAGCCTACCCCGCCTCAGCGGTTGCTTCCACGAAGATATTGCGGCCGATGCTCACCGCGGTTGCAACCAACGGCGAGAGCTACTGGAAGCTGGTGGCCGGGCAATTTCCCTTGCGGCAAGGAAAAATTCCGATGAACGCGGCCAATCTTTGTCCCGCGCCGCGAATGGTCTCAGATCGGGTCTCGGAACTTACCCGCGATGAAGACTCCGATGTTTCCTTCCAAAACCGCGCGAAATTCGACACGCTTCTAGAAGAATCGCGCCGGAAGGTCGCCGCGCACGTGGGAGTCTCGCCGGAAGAGATTGCGTTTGTCAGGAATACGAGCGAAGCCAATAACGTGATTAACGCCGGGTTTCCGTTGAAGGCTGGCGATGAGGTCGTACTTTGGGATCAAAACCATCCGTGCAATAACGTGGCATGGGAAGTGCGCGCCGCGCGGTACGGTTTCTCCATAAAACGCGTGAGCGTCGCCAAGGATTTGTCGCAAACCGTCAAGTTATTCGAAGAAGCGCTGACGCCTCAGACCAAGGTTCTCTCGATCACTTATGTTTCGAACACCACGGGCATCCGGATGCCTGCCAAAGAGCTGTTCGCCATTGCGCATCAGCGCGGGATCTACTGCCACCTGGACGGCGCGCAAACTTGGGGTTTTCTCAAACTCGATTTGAAGGACATCGGCTGCGACTCGTACGCCGCTTCTGCTCATAAATGGTTTATGGGACCGAAGCAGGCTGGCCTGCTGTATGTGCGGCAGGAAAAGATTCCGGTGTTGTGGCCCACCATCGTATCGGTGGGATACGGATCCACCGCGCAAACGACAGCCAAAGGCGCGCGCAAATTTGAGGCGCTGGGGCAGCGCGATGACGGCGGCCTTGCAGCTTTGGGTACGGCTGCGGATTTTCATCAGACGCTCGGGTTGGCAAACATCGAGGCTCGAACCCTGGAACTCGCGACCGCGCTTAAGAACGGCTTGGCAAAGATCAACCGGGTCAAGATGATCACGCCAATGGACCCGAAAGTCAGCAGCGGCGTCGTGGTCTGTTCCATCGATGGCTTGGATCGCAAACAGATGGGAGCGTTCGCCAATGATCTGTATGCGAAGTACGGAGTCGGTGGAGCACCCACCGGAGGGTTGCGCTTGTGCCCGCATATCTACAACTCGATGGAAGATGTCGACCAGACCATCCGCGCGGTGCGCGAGCTAATCGGATAAGGGCGGTTTGCCCGTATATCCAGTCATTTCCAGATAACCAAGGCCTTTTATAGCCTCCGAGCCTTTTGTGCCGGTCACGTCGATGGCACCCTCCCAGTAGGCAGGGGACAATCGACTCTTGCCGGTTAATTCCTGCGAGCGAAGACGGGTCGATAAGGCTGCATCGAGCCCGAGCGGGGGAATCCTGATGCTCCATTCAATCGGGTAGCGCGCCCCAGTCTTCGGGCTCGCCCATATTTGGCCGGGAGTCAAGGAAAAATCGCCCCTCGCCAGATGCTTCACGTGTCCACCTGGATCGACGTAAGTTCCCGCGGAGAATGGATCAATGGACCCGTCCTTCCGCCGGATTTGGAACAGCATCACTTCGGAGCCATCCCCAAATTGAAGGCTGAACCAGTCCCATCCGATTTGATCCGGCGTCAGTTGGTGGGTGAAGAACTCGTGATCCATCCAGCTCGCGCCTTCCACTTGGAACCTGTTTTGATCGATAACGATTACGCCGCTGGTTTGAAGGCGCGTCAATGATATGTAGTGCGACGCACGCCCAGGGCCCTCCGCCTTCTGGCTGACGCCGTTTGCGCCATGAATCACCGGATCTTTTTCGGATCGCATCGAGAGCTTGAAGGAAAAGCGATCGGCCACCGCCTCCAGATCCTGTGACGCGAAGCCGCTGCGCGCAGAGGGATCGAGCGTCCAACGCGCCTGCCAATTTCCATTCCAGATACGGCCGCTCTTCAGATCCGCGCCCGCGATCCCCGCGCCGGATCGATTCAGCCGTTCGGTATGGAAAAAACGCTGGCCCCGGATATCGCTTAGCGCGAGATGCGCCATCCATACGTCGCGGACGTCCCAGACGCCGGTATCGCGCGGATCGCGATCCACGCCTTGCCGGAAGAAAGTCAGTTCGAACCCGAACCTTTCGCCTTGTGCCGTGCTGAGACTTCCGGTGTAATACCACCATTCCGTCTGGAAATCGGGATGGTTGAAATGATCGCGCGGAAACTCGTAACGATAGCCGGGCAGCGCGAGCCGGTAGGGTTCTACGCTTGCGGCGAAGAGGCTGGCGACCATTAGGACGGGGATCGCCGCACTACTCTTCATGAATGACCTCAATGGGCACCAGACGCATCGCAATTAGCGCGGGATAAAGGCCAGCGAGCACCGTCGCGACATAGACCACCGACAACGCGCCCAGCAGAATCGCGACTGGCCAGTGAAACTGGATGGTCCAGCCGAACGATTGCCGGTTGATGACGAAGATCAGGAGCAGCGACAAGAGAACGCCAAGAATCAGGCCGGCGACATTTGCCAGCAATCCGAGCAGCCCAGCCTCAAACAGGATCATGCGCCGAAGCTGGCCGCCCGCTCCTCCAAGGAAACGTAACAATCCGAACTCGCGCCGGCGATCGATTACCAGCGCAAGCAAAGCTCCGCCGATGCCCATCACCGCGACGAATACGGCCACCGCTTCCAGCGCATAGGTGATGGCGAAAGTCCGGTCGAAGATACGCAGGCCTTCCTCGCGAAGCGTCCGGTTCGCGAGCACGAGCACGCTACGGCCAGCGACCGCCGCTTCCACGGACCCGCGAGCCTCATCGAGCGCGAGGCCCGGTTTGAGATAGACCGCGATATTCGACGGGCTCGGATCTGGCAGGTACTTGAGCAGGGTGCCTCGATCCATCACGATGAACCCTCGCTCGTTCGAGTAGTCGTAGTAAATGTCGATCACGCGGAAAGGGATTCGCCGTTCACCGAGCGGCAGCGTGATCATGTCGCCTCGCTGGACGTGGTGTTTGTTGGCGAACGGTTCGCTCACGATGACGTTGTCGTTGCCAATCAGTTGTCCGAAAATGATTCGCGGATTTATTCCGGAAAGGAACGGCCGGCTCCCGTAGCGCCCGATCACGCGTGCGTCGCCACCACCGAGCGTGGCCGGCATTCCTTCGTAGCTGATCTCATAAGCCCGAAATTGATCGACGGCTTCGACTTCCGGCAACGCAGCCAGACGCGCGGCGATATCAGGGGCAAGAGTGGGATGCCGATCGGTGGCCGGTGGCATGGCCGGTTGCAGATAGAGGTCGGCTTGGAGACGGTCATCCATCCACAGCAGAACCGTTTGACGGAAGCTGCCGACCATGATTCCGACCGCCGCCAGCATGGCGATGGCTGTGGATAAGGCACCGACCAGGACGGATGTGCGCCGCAGAGATCCCGCAAGACTGCGCGCGGCGAGAAGTGCTTCCACGCCGAATACGCGACGCAGCATCGACGAGGTCGCCGAGGTCAATACGGTCACCAGAGCCGGGATGGCCATCGCCGACGCTCCGATCAGCAGCATGGCGGAAAGATACCCGAACATCGGCTTGCCTGCGATGGGCTGCTGCCGCGAGGCGATCCATGCACAAGCGGCCAGCGCCAACGCGCCAAGCAGGCTTCGGAGTTGATGAACCCGTGCCTGGTGTTCCCTGCGTCCTCTGGCCATCGCTTCGATGGGCACCACTAGAGAAGCCTCTCGAGCCGGTGCGAACGCCGAGACCATCGACACTCCCACGCCGATCGCGATGCATAGCAGCGCGACCGGCCAGGTGAGCGCGATTGGCCCTGGACGACTGCTTACGTACAGCGCCTCGACTGTCGACGCCACCAATTTTACCGCGCCTTCCGCCATCAGACGGCCGAGTAAAATGCCGGTCAGGCCCCCCAGCAGCCCGAGGAAAGCCGATTCAGTTAGGAACGCCGCGAAGACAGCGGCACGAGTCGCACCGAGGGCTCGAAGAATTCCAATCTCCACGCGGCGTCTGACCACGGACACGGAAATCGTGTTGTAAATCAAGAACGCCCCTACCGTGAGAGCGATGTAGCTCAAGACGCGCAGATTCCAGCGGAAGGCCGCGAGCATCCGCCGGTTCTCCGCGGTTTTCGCGCCGCTGGGGGCAACCGTGACGCCCGACGGCATCACAGCGCCAAGCGTCTTCACCCATTCCTCCGTTGAACGCTCCGGCGGCGCGTCGATCAAAATCCGATCCAAAGTGTCACCGTGCCGCAGGACGCGCGAGGCGGGAGCGAGGTCCATCGCGAGGACCTCGCCGGAGCGGTCGCCGAGCAATCCTCGAACCGTGTATCGGGCTTCATCGTCGTTGATGATCAGCCGGATCGAATCGCCCGGTTTCAATCCGAGATCCGAGCCGGCCCAAATGGATTCGTCACTTTGAAACGCGCTGGAATCGGTGGATGGAATCTCGGTCTCCGCCAATGCCGCCTCCGACAGCATGTCCACCCCAATTAAGGGAACCGTGCGACGCCTATCCGGGATCAGCGCGTAGCCTTCGATTCGCGGATGGAGCTTGAGTGCGTAAGGCAGTGTCGCCAGCCGCGTCAGCACGTCCGCTGGAATGCCGCCGGTCGCGGTCACTTCCAGATCGGCCTTGCCCACCAGCGTTTCCATGGAGGATCGGAAGGATCCCGCTGCCGCGCCGCCGGCCAATTCAATCGCCAGCACCGCCGCGACGCCCAGGGCGATGGCGATGACGGTGAGCGCCGTGCGCAAAGGTTCGTGCCGCAGAGGACGAATGATGAGCCTGTAGAACAGCTTCAAATGCGGCATGAGGTCAGCTCTTGAACATGCCCATCGCGTAAACGGACCATGGTATCGGCGATGCTCGCCGCCTCGGCGCTATGCGTTGCCATGAGAAGCGTAGTGTTCTTCTCCGTAGTGATTCGCCGCAGCAGATCGAGAATCAGATCGCTGGTCGACGTGTCCAGATTTCCGGTTGGCTCGTCGGCGAGCAATACCCGAGGCGAATGTACCAACGCCCGCGCGATCGCGATGCGTTGCATCTGACCGCCGGAGAGCTGGTAGGGCATCCGATCCGCGTAGGATTCCATCTCGACCCAGGCCAGCCGCTCCTCCGCGGAGCTGCGAGCGTCCCGCCGTCCCGCGAGCATGAGCGGAAGCTCGACATTTTCCACTGCGGTCAACGTCGGTAAGAGTTGAAATGACTGAAAGATGAAGCCCACTTTCTCGCGGCGTAGCTTCGTGAGACCGGCCTCGCTCAGCGACGACGTGACAACGCCATCCAGCACGACCTGCCCCGACGTTGGAAAATCCATCGCGCCAGCCAGGTTTAGAAGGGTGGATTTTCCGCAGCCGCTCCGCCCCACGAGCGCCACGAATTCACCCGGCTCGACTTGAAGCGAGACATCATGCAACGCGGGGACGGCGATTCCATCCGCCACATAATTCTTGCTGACATGTTCGAAGCGCAGAATGCTCATGCTAGGATCGGTTTTAATAGGACCATTTTAATTGGACCATGGGATTCAGCAATCTAACCAAGAAGCTTGCGCAAGCGGCGATTGAAGATCAGGTCAAAGACGTCCTGGACGCAATGCGCCCGGAAACCACGGCCGCGCCGGCAAAGCCCGCCACGCCGCCCGCGCCGGAGACCGTGGGTGCCACCATTCTCAAGCAGGTGCAGGCGATGCAAACGGCGCTGAAGGAAAACGAGGAGCTGGTGGTGCTGTTCCACAACGGCCAGGAAACGCTGCGCGTCATGGATTTCTTTGTTCCATCCCCGCAAGTGATCGTGCTGGCCGGGTTGGACGCGGACAAAAACATCATGCGGGTAATCTCTCCGGCCGACTCGCTGCAACTGACGTGCAAAGTGATGAAGATGGAGCCGCCGGCGACACCCGCCCGGATTCGCTTCCTTACGCCCAAGATCCCATCTGAGAAAAAGCCCTGAGGAATTATGGACGCCGGATTTCGGATCGCCCTCGGAATCCTGACGGCCGCGTTGGTTCTGGTGCGGACGCCGCCTCAACTTCGCGCAATGCACGCAGCCGAAAAGCGCCAATTGGAAAGCAGATGGAATATCGCGTTGCGAACCCTTGCCGGACTCGCGGGCCTCGCCCTGCTGCTCGTGTATCTGTGGAGGCCCGAATGGATCGCCTGGGCGGCGCTCCCGATCCCTGACGCGCTGCGATGGCTTGGCGCCGCGATTGGCGCCGGCGGCGTTGCGGGACTGATTTGGGTTCATCGCGAACTGGGCCGGAATTTTTCAGCGACACTCGAGATTCATGCGGATCAAGTCCTGGTAACCTCGGGACCCTATCGATGGGTGCGCCATCCCATGTACACGACTCTGTTTCTGATCGTATTCTCATTCTTCCTGCTCTCGGCGAATTGGCTGATGGGCGCAATGTGGATTGGGAGCTTCACGGCGGTCGTAAGGTCGCGCATCGCGAAAGAAGACGCCGCGATGGAATCACAGTTCGGCGAACGGTATCGCGCATGGGCGGAACGAACCGGTCGGCTCGTTCCGCGGTTGCGATAGCGAAATCCTGGCTCAGTTGTGCTCTTTGAGCAGCACCCTGCGAATCTGCTGTAGCTCCCTAAGCTGCTGGGGTGTGGTCTTGGGATATTTCAAATCGAGGCCCCGGAGCGTGTGGAGGATCACCTCGGAAACGATCAGCCGCGCATTTGGCTTGTCGTCAGCCGGCACGATGTACCAGGGGGCGTGGTCCGTGGAGGTAGCCGTCAGGCAATCCTCATACGCCTCCATGTAGTCTTTCCAGTACTTCCTCTCTTTCATGTCATCGACGCTGAGCTTCCAGTTCTTCTCCGAGTCGTCAATGCGCTTGAGAAAGCGCTTGCGTTGCTCTTCCTTTGAAAGGTGCAGAAAGAACTTCACGACGTAAGTACCGTTCTGATGCAGGTGGCGCTCCAGATCCAAGATGGATTCGAAACGCTGTCGCCAAATCGTCTTCTTGTCCGTAAGGTCGCGCGGGAGATTCTGGGCTCGAAGAATCTCGGGATGTACACGAACGATCAAAACCTCTTCGTAATACGATCGATTGAAGATTCCGATCCGCCCGCGTTCCGGCAGGCGGACCGTGCTGCGCCACAGAAAGTCGTGCTCCAGTTCCTCCCCGCTGGGATGTTTGAAACTGTACACCTGGCAGCCTTGTGGATTGACTCCGCTCATGACGTGTTTGATCGCGCCATCCTTGCCCGCCGCGTCCAGGGCCTGAAAGATCAGCAGCAGGGCATAGCGGTTCGACGCGTAAAGCAAGTCCTGCAGAGCGCTCATTTCATCAATGTGCTGTTGCAGGAGCGACTCGTACTCCTTTTCGGAGGTGTAAACCGGCTTGACGGCCGTCGGCCAATGGTTCAGTTTGACTGTTTTTCCCGCATGCACCCGAAACGGCCCGGAATGGATTTTCATGCTGATTTATCCCGGGCGATCGGTCCGACCGTGCCCTTCACTGCCGACAGATAATCCGATGGCGATAGCAGAATCTGCGTGCCGCGGACGCCGGCCGAAATCGAGATGGTGTCAAACAGCTCCGCAGTTTCGTCCACATACACAGGATAATCGCGCTTGCCTGCGATAGCGGTGACGCCGCCGCGGATATAGCCGGTCAGTCCCTGCACTTCTTTGAGCGCGACCATCTCGATTCGCCGGTTGCCCGTTAGACGCGCCAGCGCCTTTTCGTCCACTTCGGTGTTTCCGGGGACCACCGCGAGGCACACTCCATAGCGGTCGCCTCGCATCACGAGCGTCTTAAAGACTTGTTCCGGAGGCAGACCGATTTTCGCGGCGACCGATTCCGCGGCCAGATCATTGGGGTCGACTTCATAGTCGCGAAGTTCGTGCCGGATACCCAACGTTTCCAGAACGCGCACGGCATTGGTTTTCATTCGTAGCTGGAACGAAATTAACACACCTGCCCAGGTGTGGCCGGCGCGAGCGAACGCGCTACAATATAGATTCCCCCCAGGGTTAGCACGCTTGGGGTGGGAGTTTGCGCTGACATCATCGCGCAAAAGCGGGCCGGTAGCTCAGTTGGTAGAGCATCGCACTTTTAATATGAAAAATACACTTTTCCACAGGCTGCAACCCGTCCATTTTCAACAGGCCCAAGCGATAGACACATCTACCTTTAGCTACTTTGTCAATCACTTGACAAGTTGCAAACCATTTGCATCAGTGGTTTGCAAAAAGTAGATAAGACTCTACCCTTCGCTCTACCCTTGGGTAAAATGGTAGAGCCGATAATGCGATGCTCCTATTTTGCTACACTCTGAAGCATGAACAAGTACACCAAGAACGGACTCCCGGCTGGCATGTACTGGAAGCGTGGCGTCATCTACGTTGACATTCGGCACGACGGCAAGCGGCTGGGCTTGTTCTCAACCGGAACCGCTGACAAAGACCATGCGATTGGGTTCAGAAAGAAGAAGACAGCCGAACTCTTGAAGAAGGTCTACGACGAAAACCATATCGAGGTAGAGAAGGGAATTCGATGCGCCGATCTTTTCCAGGACTACATCGCAAATCGTCAGAGACGAGAGCAAGACTCGGGTGCCTATGGGAACGGTCGCAAGTACGAAACGAACTCGTACAAGGTCGGCTCCAAAATCAACAAGCATCTTTTGCCTTGGTTCGGAAAGTTGAAGCCTGACGAACTCACCAGCGACATGCTGCTAGAGTTCCGAGACAAACGACGGAAGGACGGGGCACAGGTCGCAACCATCAACAACGAATTCCGAATCCTGAGAGCAGCCCTACGACGTGGAACCAAGACAACACCACGCAAGGTCAACCTGCTTCACATTCCTGATTTCTCCGAAGTCATCAACGAAAAAGCGGAAAAGAAAGCAGCCCGAACCGACACGATCAGTGAGGAGCAATTCAAGCTCATCATGGAACATGCAAGCGAACATCTGAAACCCGTTATCACGACCTGCATGTACACGGGTGCGAGAGCGAAAGAAATAAAGTTCGTCAGGCGTGACCAAGTGGATTTCAACGAAAACGAAATCCGGCTGAAGGTTGGAGAAACCAAGAACGGCGAAACCAGAATCTTGCCCATGAATCAAAGAGTGCGGGCGGTTCTGCTTGAATGGGAAGCCCGAACGCAAGAGAACTTTCCGAAGACGCAATGGTTCTTTCACGAAGACGGAAACCAACTTGGCAACTGGAAAACGGCGTGGAATGGAACCTTGCGGCGGGCGGGTCTTCGGGTTCCGGTCATTGAAAAAGGAAAGCCGAAGGTGAACGCCAACGGCGAAGCCGTCTGGAAACGATACACGGCGAACCAACATTACCGTTATGGACGAACTCGGCTTACAGGAAAAAGACATGATGGCGACCGCTGGTCATAAGACGAGTTCGATGTCCCGCCGATACAACCAGTCCAAGCAAGCCGCTAAACGTGTAAGGGAAGCTCAGGACGAGTTCCTGGGGGTTAGCGTGGCTCCTGCGGTTCCGATTGCACCAGCAACGCCTAAAGCCGATTGGAAGGCCGAATTAAGGGAACTCAAGGCCATGTTAGACGACGGGACGTTGACCGCTGAGGAGTTCGCAATGGAGAAGGCAAAAGTGCTGGCCGGAAGGTAGAATGGAACTGTGCTGGACCAATCACCGAACTGCACAGACATCGTTTGTGATGTCCACCGCACCGACATGCAAAACGTGGTTGTCGTGACCGGGCACGGTCTCTATGCTTCTCGACTTGTAGGTTGGAAGTGTACGGTAGGCCGGGACGGTCGCTCCTTTCGTCGTCTTTGGTGGACTGGAAGGGTGTCCTGAAGGAACTCAAGGAGACGTTCGACGCCGGGTCGTTCCCGGTTCCGATGCGTTCAGTCGCCGGGGCAGGTCTTCTTTTCTATCGGCGTAAATCAATACAGAGTGTTTGCCATCGACAATTCGCAAAGTGCCGATTTTCACGTACTCTGAATTGAGTTCAATCCCGGCATATCGGCGCTTGTTCTGAAGCGCAGCGGCCCCCGTCGTAGCAGCACCCGAGAACGGGTCAAGCACCGTTCCCCCTTCCGGGCAACCGGCCTTCAGGCATATTTCGGGAATCAGAACAGGGAACGATGCAAAGTGAGCGGAAGGGTCCGGTCGGGGAGCAATCAACCACACGGAACGTTTGTTGCGCTTCTCGCCAATCACCATCGTTCTACCGCCGTCGTTCCGGTCGGTGTTGCCGAGCGACTTTGGTCCCATCGATCTTTTCTGACCAGCGCCCTTGGCGGGTTCCTTAATCGCATCGGCCTTGAAGTAGTAGCGTGCCGACTTACTCAGCAGGAAGATCTGCTCGTGTGCCCTGGTCACTCGATCTTTGACGCTTTCTGGGATCGGGTTCGGTTTGTGCCAGATTATTTCTTGGCGAAGGTACCATCCATCATTTCGAAGAGCGAAAGCCAATAACCAGGGGATGCCGATCAGGTCTTTGCGCTTGATCTTGCCATATGGTCTCTTTGATGCATAAGTGTCGCCAATATTGATCCAGAGCGTTCCATCGTTCCGCAGCACCCGGCGTACTTCACGAAACACGTTGACCAATCGTTCGACATATTCGTCCGGGGTCTCTTCTTGTCCAATCTGCCCGGACACGCCGTAATTACGGAGGGCAAAGTAGGGCGGTGACGTGATGCAACAGTTGACGGACTCTTCGGCGAGCCCTCTCAGAACGGCCACCGCATCGCCACAATGGAGCACGGCCTTAACGCTGTCCCTCGAAATGCCGGTTTCCAGAGTAGGAGCGTTGATCAGAACGTCAGGAATGAACATTCTCTACTTTCGACTGCCAACCCGTGAACGTTTAGACCTTATCTTTAGCAGGCATGGAGTGGGTGTGGTCCGCACTTTCAGCCGGAAAGGTGATTCTTCATCTGCGCCAGCGAGACGACTTTAGTAGCCGCTCAACACGTCGGCCGGGGGGCACACCGCATATCGTGATTCCGTTGCAGAATCCTTACCTACACACTCCTAATCACGATGTTCCGACTGTTCGCTTTTCGTTTTGCGTTCATCTTCCGACCCGCAATGTTCTGATCAAACTTGGCTGCAAGGAACTTGCCCAACGAGATCCGCATCGACTCGGGAGAATTGCCGCTCACATTGGACAGGACGCCCTTCCAATCGCCCATCAGATCGTTAGCCAAGTTGTCGATAGGAACGCCCAAATGAGGCGTCATGGCTTGCGGATACTTCGCTACCACGAGATCCATGAACCGGATCAACTCCTGTTGCTCTTCGTCACCAGCCAAGCTCCGTTCATCGTGATTCGCAAGAAAGTTCTTGACGCCCACGAACTCCAGCATTCCGCCGATCACGCTTTCCCATTCGCCGTACTTGTCAAGAGACGAGACGGGCTTGCGCCGTGGCATTCCCGCTGTGCGCCACGCCTGAATGATCGTCATCGCAGCGTCGTAGTAATCGATCCAGTTTTCGAGCAGGAACTTGTCAAGCTCCATCCCGTGATCTTGTTGCACCCGAAACTGCGTTTTATCTCGTGACGCTGGGTCTTCGTGCCACATTTTCACCCAGAAGACCCGCTTCCTGACGTCGGTATCGAACTTCAAATTGTTCCCGTTCAGAATAAAGTTCGGGTCCTTCGTTCCACTGAAACGATCCAGTGATCCAAACTTCCTGATCTTCGTTTCGTGACCCGTTACGATCCCTGCGAACATCGGGCTCTTGAAAAGTCCGACGATGTTATCCACACCAATCAGCCGCTCCTGGTTGAGCAATGCCGCTTTGATCCCCTTTTCAACTTCAGCCAAGCCCTTATCCACCTGCACCCAGGAAAGCCGCTTGCCGCAAAACATTAGCGAGAAAGTCTCTCCAAGAAGCGTCTTGCCCGAACTCTGACCGCTGGCGTCAATCGCAAGCACGGGGCAAAGGGAATCCATCGCTGTACGTGATACGAGCGTCAAGACGAATGCAATCGCATTCACCCGGTCAGGCTCTTCGGCGATCGGGAAATCAGTAAATGGGTAGAGAAGTTTCTTGTAGGCTTTTTTCGCCTCATCTAATGTTGCTGTCAATTTGAACTTGTGCGTTGCGATGCGATCTGATGGAACATACAAAACGCCCGTCGTCTTGTCGTAACCCTTGGGCACGAGAGTAAAATCAGGACGCAACACGGGCATGGTATGAATTGCCGCCAGCCGTGGGAACGACTGCGGATCTGCATGGTGGACAATGTGAGCTGCTGCTTCACCAAGTTGCTTGTCAGGCCAATCCAGGTAACGACGAAGATGCGTGACCAGAAGCGCCTTTGTCATCCGCTTATGTTCGATATTGCCATCGGCGAAGACACGCACGTCAACCAGCTTGCCATCCTGGTAGAAAATGCGATCAGATCGGTCATGCAAAATCTGCAACGCATTCTCAGCCAATACCTCCACCGGTGAACGCTCTGCTTCTTCACGCTCGATGGCCTGCAAAACAGTTTCATCACTGTCACTGGGTTCCGGTAAATCTAAAGCACGGTCGGGTTGTCCTGGCACGAGAACTCCTTTCACTGAGGCAATCGACGGCGGTGCCGAAAATCTTTAGACGTAACCCGGACCGCTCGCACACAATTCTTCCGCCAGCGCAAAGATCTGTTCGACGCACTCCTAAAAGTGCTGGCAGATCAGTATCCCGACCTGCTTCCGCAGATCGCCGCCGTTTCAGATTTTGCGAATCAAGCGAGGAACTTATCCTCTAAACGGAATAGCATCGTCCACGGCTTGCTGGTACACGATAAGAATCGTCACCGTTGGGCATTACGATACAAGGATCGTGACTTCGCCTGGGACGAAAGTGAGCTTGAGGCACTATCAGGCGACGTTGCTAACGTGGAGGATGGCCTGTCCGAATCCTGCTATGTTCTGTGGGAAGCGCTCGAAGCAAAGCGGACTGGCAGTCAAACTGAAGCACTACGCAGCGTCCGTCATACCCGTCATACCCGTCATTACGCATCAAAGTAGATAAAACATAGTGTCAAGTAGATAGACAAGATGTATCTACCTGAAGAATAATGACGGGTATGACGGGTATGACGGTGGAAAAGCACTGACTAAATCCGATGTCATTCATTACGGGATGACGAACATTTCCGCAAGGTGTCGCACCAATCCTGTTCGGTCGAGAGCGACAGCCGCATTGTGGTGAATGTCGCTCAATGCGAATAGAACAGCGAACGGAATAAAACACTCCCGATTCTGCACGGACGGCAAGAGTTCTAACGCATGGTCAATGTCTGCGAGAGCTACTTTGGGCAGGGCGACCGTCAGGTATACGAGTTCATCAGCCGGGTATGCAGTGAGCGGATCACAAATCACTCTTAATCACTGCTTCATCGAACCACTTGATGGCCGACGTTCATTGATTCTCCGGGTCGTGTCAAGGCGTGCGTTGGCGATGTGCGATAAAAGCGCACCTTCAGACTGCATCTCTTCAAAGCTCAGTGCGCCCAGTACGTGCTGCGTGTGCGACATAACGCTTTCCTCGATTCGTTCCAGTTCGTCACAGTCGAAAGATAAGGGTGCGCCAGCCAGTTCGTCCTGGACGGCGTTGCGAACCTGCTGCTCGATGTCTGCGGTCATCTCTTCACGACGGCGCTTACGGTCAGTTGCGGTGTTGTTCATGTGATGCTCTCCTGCACCCGGTTCGGTGCTTGATGATGGTGATCCACTGGATTTACGGAATCAAGTCGGAGACGTTGACGAATCGCCATTCGTATCCACGAAGCCTTGCTGGTCCGATCATCGAAAGCGGCTTCCGTGACAAGTTCGTCGAGTTCGGGTTCAATGCGAAGCGTTAGACAGTGGGTGTTTGTGCGATCCATCGTTGGCGGTGTCTCCGGTATCTATTTAGGAGTTCCACGCATTTCACTTAGCCGGTTCGAAAGAGGACCATCACCCTGAAGGACCCCTGGCAAAGAAGGTGCGGTTCGGGTGATCGTGGGCGAACCCGCCTCGGCTGGGGCCGTTTGAGTTGAATCGACGCCCGAAATGCTGAGAGTTCCGCTTTGACAAACGGGTGTGAGCCCAGGCCTTGGCGGCTATGTTATAATATCTGAGCGCAATTTTACCCGTTGTCGTCTATTCTGGCCTTGGCGCTAGCCGCAGAGATTCGGGGAATGCTGAGCATTTTATGGTGTTGTTCGTCCTCTTAGCTCTCGTTGTTGGTTACTGTATTGCTGTGGTTCTTGCCCTGGTTGTAGGTGTGGCTATCGCCGTCTGGACATCGATACTTCTTTCATCGATTGTCGCTCTGGGAATCATCGCAAAACGAAAAAGTTCCATCTGGGGTGCTTTACCAATTCTCATAGTCTGTGCTGTGCTGCTGTCTTACCCGGCTTATCAAGTTACTTACCATGTTAAGCCCGCCCTGTTCTGGTCACTTCATGATCGCTTGTCAGGTCTGTCTCTATTTGAAGAGATCGCCGTAATGGCGATTTATTTGGCCTGTATGGGCTTGGTGTGGGCCTACATTAAAGAAGATGACTATGATGGTGAATTGAACCGTTTTTTGAGGGCTGCATGGACAGTAATCAGAACCGGGATGATATTGGTAGGCGTCGGACTGTTTTTCTATTTTGGGCTGCCTTGGCTCCAAAGCTGGTTAGATAAAACTCCCCTTAACGAGAAGGTAGCAAGCACCGATACGGTTATCGCAAAACAAAACCGTACGCTTCAGTTATTCGCTCCATCGATTGACCGGACGGGACACAGCATCGTCTTAAACGGTGTTGACACTCGGAGACCAACCAAACCCTTTCAGTTTGAATGGGGAGATGGAACTGTATCCAGAGGTTTCTTCCCTCAGCGCAAAATATATTCCAAGCACGGTCCTCACGCCGCTTATACCGTCCGGGTTTTGTCAACATATCCAGACGGATCTCATGGCTACGCAACTGCCACTGTAGAGTTTCCTTAGTTCTAAAGTGATACACAGACTGGCATGGCAGTCTCTTTCGATGAACCCATACGATCTCCAGCCGGGACTACGTATTGAACTTCTGAAGGGACGGAAACGGGTTGAAGTGCTCGGAGTCTGACAAGGGGTCACTGAACACGCCATGGAAGATCAGTGAGCCGTAATCCTAACCCATTCCTTGATTCGTTCCTGTTCGATGCAATCTTCCCCTCGATTCAGTCTCCAGAATGACTCTATAGTATTCAAACACACACCAACTGTGAATAGCACCGTACCCAATCCGATATACAGATATACGAAACGAATTAGGGCGACACGTCCAGGGATGGGTTACCAGTACTGAGGGTAGCTGTGGCGGATGCGTTTCACGTTGTTACGGGGAATCGGCTTCTCGAACTGGCCCGTCTCATTGAGCACCCGTGCGATGCCGGTGTCGTCGAGATCGGGTCTCTGATTGTGGAGCGCAAGCACGGCTTTGGTGACTGGCGACCGGGGAACTTCCCGATGGGTCGCCGCCTCCTTTTGAACTCTCTTGGCGATGGATGGGTTCGCCGATTGTCCAGGCGACCGCTTGGTAAGTTTCGACTTCCATTGTTGCTTTTGGTCAGCAAAGGCCTTGTTGAGAAGGGGTCCTTCGTAGCTGGTACGGTTGCACTTCGTGCCGGGTAATTTGCGGATTGGTGACGCCTCCCAAAGCCGCAAGAATTGATCCCAATGATGGCAGCAGTTTCTTGCCAGCGTCCATGCCCAATACGAATCCGAGAACGATCTGTCATCCGGGTACTTCCGCATCGTAACCGTTTTCATTTTTCGCTTCACGATTTCATCGGGGCGCAATCTTCCGGGTGGCGTTGATCCTGGTGGCGGACCCGTTTTCAAAAGTTGCTCGAAGAGTTTGCCGATATCGTCTGTGAGAACGCCTGGAATGCGAATGCTGGACCCTGACTTCTGCATCAGGGCCAATAGCCAGCCGGGTAAGTCAGCGACGGCGACTTCAGCCGGGGAAAGGCCCGGTGCGAACTCGTAAGAGCGACCCGATTCGTGCAACGATCCGGGTATGATGATTGCCTTGAGGGAACGCTGGAAATCAATGGCCTTCGTTCCCTTCGGCTTTTGCAGGTTCGCTACGTCAGGCGGGACCGTGAAGTACAGATGTTTTGCGCCGGTACCGCTGCCGCTCATCACGGTGACGGTCGGTGGGATTGTCTGTCCTGCTTCGGCCTCAAGCCGTGCTAATTCTTCGACGCCGTTCTTGCCGGGGCGAATGTCGAGATCCAGGACGACGGTATCCACTCCGGTGATGACGGCAAAGTTGGCGTTCGGAAACTCAGCAACCCACCGACTGATTGTTTGGGGGTCGGTGGTCGCTTGCTTGTCCTGCCAGCCGCCGAACCTGGGGTGTTTTCCCGGTTTGTGTCTTTCGGATTTTGGCTTGCCGCATTCACAGACGCCATTGACGAGCCCCCAGAATGGAGTCAGCGGACCCAACTTGGCGGATTCGATTATGTTTCGGAGGCGTTCGTCGGGATACATGTGCTGAAGGGTGGGCATCGGCCATCTGCATAACTATCGGCATATCTAAGGTGGCACTTGACGGCTAACAGAAGGGCCACCGCTGCCCCAGAAACGATCAAGGACGCATCCTACAGGATATCTGGCGCTATCTGTCTCCTGGGCCAATTTCGAATGAGATATGCGGGATCGGTGCAAGACCGGGTGGTATCGCAGAAATCGGGTGTATGTGCGGATCGGGAGGGGCGTGCTGGTGCGAAACCGTTATTCGCTTGGGATGCCCGATTCCAGGGCTGGTAACGGTTAGGCTGTTCGGGCTGAAACGGGAATCCGCTGAGTTCGCTCACTTTCTGCATCCGGGGAAGCTTCAACCACCTTTTGATAGAGCCCATTGACCAGGATGTTTTTCACGGTCTGGGCATACCATTTTCCGCTATTCTTGGTCCGAACCCTGTCGGTGTTGAGGGCATCGGCGATCATCCAATAACTCCAGCCGTCCTCTCTCCGTTCCCGAATCAAATGAACCACGGCCATCTCGTCCACTACCGCTACCAGCCTGTCGCCGATCCGCTGGAACCCGAACGGAACGTGATTGTAGACCCTGCCTTGCTGTCGCTTATGCGCCAACACCGCCGTGGTCCGTTCCGCCACCAGATTTCGTTCAAGTTCCGCAAATCCGGCCATCAGAGTAAGAAACATGCGCCCCATGGCCGAAGCGGTGTTCATGCTCTGCCCACCCAGGTCCACAAGATGGAGTGCAATCCCAGATCGGTCCCATGCTTTGGTTTGACGAAGGGCATCTTCGGCATCCCTGAACAGCCGGTCGAGCTTGAACGCCACCACGTGTTGAACGTCGCCACCCAGGAGTTCAAGTAATTTTGCGCCTGATGGACGCTTTGCCAGCGGGACACTGGCGCTGACGGACTCTTCCCGAATAACGGCGGTTAGCTCCAGCCCTGCCATCAGACAATACGAGCGCAATCTGGCGTCTTGGGTCTCCAGGGACACTCCAAACTTGGTCTGTTCGGCTGTGCTGACCCTGATGTAGGCGACGGCTTTCTCGGGCTGGTTGGCTTTTGACATTCTGCCTACCCGATATTAGATCGGATTCTTGATCCAAGTCAATGGAACTGTAGCCCCACGGACAAGGGTAGACAGACTTGAACATCTTGCGTATGCAAAAGGGCAGATTGGGTGGTAATCTTTGGCTGATGGCACTACGGAAGGGAAACCGGTTGAAAAGCCCTGCAAAGCGGAAAAGTGCCGCCGAACCTAAGCGGAAGGTGGGACGGCCACGAGCGAAGCACAGCAGCCCCGAGTACGTTCAGATGTCGGTCTACATCCACAAGGACGTTCGGAGCAAAGTGAAGGTGCGCCTGTTTGAAACGGGCGGGGAGTTCAGTGGGTTGGTGGAGTCCTTGTTGCGGGATTGGTTGAAGGGACAGTGAAAATCTGAAATGAGGACTCCATCCCAAAAGTTATAGGCGGCGGGTGGGTGTTTCAGGAGGGGTAGGTAGATAGGTAGAACTATGCGAATTACCTCTTGCTCGACCTATGATGATAGCTTCCGTTACGACTGAGTGCTGTATTCGTTCGGACGGATGGGAAGGTGATGCAGTTGATTGCAAACAAGACACTGATAGGCGGCCCGCTCAGAATCCTTCATGCCAATCCGGTTCTTACGGAGGCTTTTGTCAATTAGATCGAAGTACACACTGTATCTGTCGCCATCGAACTCGACTGCCGCAAAAGCGGGTTCGCACTCAACGCCTTTTTTTTTGCCGATTTTCTTTATGGCTAACTCAGCATCGCTACGCTGCAGCTTGTATCCGGTATTTACTTTCCCGTTCCTCTGAAGCCTGTGGCGGCCCTTGACGGAAACGGCGTACCAAATGCCGTCCTTTTCGGCCAACAGATCAGCGAAAGGAAAATGTCTGATCTCGTCGTTCAGGTTCTCAACATTGCTGTACCCGGCATTTCTCAATGCGTCGGCCGCCAGTTTTTCGGCAAATATGCCGGTTGTCTTGCAGTTTTCCGCCGTTGCGGAAGTCCTTGTGACCTTACGCTTTTGCTTCATAGGTAGAGTTCTCCGGGCCGGGAGTGCGCTCGTATTCGTGATTCTCTGGATGAGTCGAATCCCGTCACACCATACATTCAGTGAGAGCCCTTATGCGAATCCTGTTGAATGGTCTTCATTGAAAGTCTCCTAAAGGTCTCTATCAGTTTTAATTGACCGGCAGGCGTGTGGCGCTGACCGTACAGGCCGGTAACTTCGCCCCGAATGCTTCAGCGTCTTGGTTCGCAAGACCAAATTGGATGTCCACGTCCATCATAGGGTTTTTCACTATCGGCACACGTACCGGCATATTACCGACTCGTTGAATTGGAGGCGCTTCATTGCCCTGATAGGCGGCAAATGACTTCGTGTAGAGCGTCAAGATGACTTCGGGTACTGGTTGATTTCCCCATGTTTGACGAACAGCGAAGTATGCAACAGTTTCGGAATCAGAGGCCCTGGCATTCGTCCCATCACGTTTCCATGTGCCGCTGTAGTAGGTTTGACCAATCTGTGTACTCAAGTCCATGATTTGATCGTTGGTCATTTTTATCTGTTGGCTGCTAATAGCGTCCTTGGGTACATTCGTGACCCATGCCCTGGACAACCGGACCACGACCAACCTACCGTTTTCAGGCCACAAGAACACGCTTGTCGTGTAGGATTCACTTTTAATAACGCCCAACACAGGAAGACCGGCACAGACCGTAACACCTTTGAGTGTATCGATAGTGCTTTGGGAAGCCGTAATGTAGGGAGTGGCGGCGGCACCTTGATTCAATGGTGGCGGCAACAGATCTCTTGCGGGTCCGCCATACTCATAGAAGGAACCATCCGACGCCCCAACCATGAAGGCGCTTATTAGAAGAGCCCTCTGTTCAGGAGTCACCCCACGATAATTTCTTGTGATCCAATCGGGCGCTATCCGTTCTGGCTGTCGATGGTATTTCACACCACCGGGATGTTTCGCTTCGAAATCCTTGTGGACTTCCTCTGGGTCCAGCCACGGAAGTTTCATGCCGCTGAGTTTGACCAAATCGTCTCCAAGACAGATGCTCGAAAGACACCGGCTTTTGATGGGTTCCTGCGCAACGGACGAAACCGCAACGCAAATCAGAACAGCAAAGAGAGTCTTCATTGAAATCCTCCAAAGTTAGAAATAGGGCAGCAAGAATGCGAAGGCCGGACCGATGCACAAGGCAGCGATCCGGCCCGCAAGAGAAAAGACATCACGTTGTATGGATCGGCAAGCAGAGTGACTTTCATAAGGCGCTCGTTCGCTGAAATGCATTCGATGGCTTCGCTCTTGTACCGAGCGTTTTAGCCCACACATCGGCCCATTGTTTAGCTCGTCTGGAGTCATCATATGCGACCAATTATACACCCATGCCCACCTTCTGCGGGATTCGGTGTCCACCACATCACGAACCGGAGCCGTTAGACCATCCCAGCGTTTACAATCGCTACGTAACGGTTCGAGGTAGGATGAAATCGAGTGCCACGAACAACACCGAACACCGCCGATCTTATGCCCGCAGTG
>JBEKBK010000273.1:0-10827 GCA_050015435.1 Bryobacteraceae bacterium | reverse complement strand
AACTCGGGACTAGACGGTACCGGTATCGGCATCGCGATTATCGATAGCGGCATCTACAACCACCCCGATCTCAATCAGGCCAACTCCCCCGCCTCCCGCGTCTTCTACCGGCAGAGCTTTATCGGAGGAACGCAATTTGACGACTACGGCCACGGCACGCACGTTGCCGGCATCGCCGCCGGCAATGCGGCTTCCTCGGCCCTGCTCGGAAGCGGAGCCTACAAAGGCATTGCCCCGAACGCAAATCTGGTTGACCTCCGGGTTCTGGATGAGAACGGCGTCAGCAGCGATAGCGTCGTCATCGCCGCGCTGCAGGAAGCCGTCAGCCTCAAGAGCAAGTACAACATTCGGGTGATTAATCTTTCACTCGGCCGCCCGATCTATGAGACCTGCACGCTCGACCCGCTGTGCCAGGCGGTGGACGCTGCGTGGAAGCAGGGAATCGTGGTGGTCGTCGCGGCCGGCAACCTGGGCCGCAATGGATACTCGACGATCCTCTCGCCGGGCAACAATCCGCACGTGATTACAGTCGGCGCGATGAAAACGATGTTCACGATGCCGCGGACCGACGATCTGATCGCAAGCTATAGTTCTAGAGGCCCCACCTACATCGACCAGACCGCGAAACCGGACGTGGTCGCGCCAGGCAACATGGTGACCTCGCTGCTCGCGCCCGGCTCGACTTTACTTGGCGAATTCCCCGCGAACGTGATGAATCCGCCGAATGTGACTCCGGGGCGGTACTTCCAGTTGAGCGGTACCAGCATGGCGACGCCGGTGGTCTCCGGCGCGGCTGCGCTGCTGCTCGAGAAGTATCCTACCCTGACGCCGGATGCCGTCAAGGCGCGTCTGATGAAGACCGCCTACAAGACGTTCCCGCTCACAAGCACCGCGGTCGATCCCACGACGGGCGACAGTTACACAGACACTTATGACATGTTCACGGTCGGCGCGGGATACGTCGACATCCTGGCGGCTCTCAACAACACCGATCAGGTCACCGGTGTCGCCCTTTCGCCGAGCCTCTACTACAACCAGTTGCTCGGGCTCGCGATCCTATTGAATCCCGCAGGTTCCTGTTGGAACAACGGAACCTTTAGCCTCGACAATGTCTGGGGACCACAAGTAATTCAATCCACGGTGGGGGGCACCTCCGCGGCGTGGGGAACTTCGGCGGCATGGGGAAGTTCGGCCGCCTGGGGATCCTCCGCCGCGTGGGGTAGCTCAGCCGCCTGGGGTTCATCGGCAGCCTGGGGTAGTTCGGCAGCCTGGGGAAGCTCTGCTGCCTGGGGTACCACAGTCGGTACAGGAGAGAACTAGACGCAACCGCTCCGTCACCGTCGCGGCTCAGTTACCCATACTGAGCCGCCGGTGACTTGCAGAGAGAAACTAGATGCTAGCGCTCCATCATCGTCGCCGTTCAGTTACCCATACCGAGCCGCGCGGGTCAGAGAAGATGAAAGCCGCTGATGCGCCGCCCGTCCAGGACATGAGTCCAGATCACACGGGCGCGCCCAGCGGCACTCTCCCGGCGGAACTCAACGATGATGCCGGGAGTAAGGTTCTTGTATTCGTGGGCCGCGCGAAACCCGGTCGAGCTGGATTCGACCAGCTCGGCTTCCAGAGTGACCGGGGCCGGGTCCTCAAACGAAAGTTGGATAGAGCCCGAAGAGGGCGTCCGCGGGGCACGCCGTCGCTCGGGGGCCTGGGAAACGTTCATAGTTACCTCGCAACCGACAAAGGCCCTGGAGATCCGAGGGCATACGATTTGATCTTGCGCTGGAGAGTACGTTTAGAGATGCCAAGTTTATTTGCCGCTCGCTGCTGGTGGCCGTCGGTCTCCTCGAGAGCCTTCAGGATGGCGGACCGCTCCAATTGGTCGAGGCGGGCGAGATTGGTAAGGCTTGCAGAGAATTCCTCTTCACCGAAGTCCTCGGGCAGGTCCGCCACTGTGATCTGTGGACCGGGAGACATGATCGCGGCGCGCACAACAACGTTCCGCAGTTCGCGCACGTTACCCGGCCAGGTATATGAGGTCAGTCTTTGAATCGCTCCGTCCGAAAACGTGAGGCCGGGGTTTTCAGCCGTCAGATAGTGCATCGCGAGAGGAACGACGTCATGCGGACGTTCGCGAAGCGGCGGGACAGAGAAGCGAATCTGGCACAAACGATGATACAGATCGGCGCGGAAACGGCCCTGCTGAACCGCCGCACGCAACTCCTGATTGGTGGCCGTGACCAGCCGGACATCCACCACGACTTTCTTGACCCCGCCCAGCCGGTAATAGGGAGCGCCGTCCAGAATACGCAGCAGTTTCACCTGCATGCGGAGATCGAGGTCGCCGATTTCATCGAGAAACAGAGTTCCCTGGTGGGCGAGCTCGAACAGACCGGGTTTGGAGGAATCGGCCCCGCTGAACGCGCCTTTCTCATATCCGAACAGCTCGCTTTCGAGCAGGTTCTCCGGCAGCGCGGCACAATTCACGTCAACCCAGGATTTCGAACACCGCAGCGAGTAGTGATGGATCGCGCGAGCGATCACTTCCTTGCCGGAACCGCTCTCTCCCGTGATCAGCACGGTTGCGTTAGTGGGCGCCGCCTTTTCGACCTTCACGAGGAGGTCGCGCATGGCATCGCTGCCAAACACAGCCGCCACACCGAGGAACTCGCGTGTCTCAGGGCGAATCGTCATGCAAGAGAGCTGTCCTTCCCATTATTCGTTAGCCCCCTGCGTGAAGCGATAGGGGCTTTGCACTAGACCTAAGTAAGGAACCACTGAAGACCAGGCGTCCGCTGGTTCACTCCACTCAGGTGCAGACGCCATAATCGGCTGCCGATTAAGTAGAAGTCACGATGAAAGCGATCGCCACACACGCGGGCCGAATGCTTGTGCTTGTGCTCGCTGCCGGTCTCGCCTCGGCGCTGCTCGTGAGGTACTCGCCCGGAGATTTGGTCGACGAGCGGGAGATCGATCAACGGCTGAATGAGCAAAGTGTGGCGGCGATTCGCGCGGAGAAGGCCGCCGAGCGCGACGTACTCCCCGCGTTCGTCCGTTATCTGAGAGGAATGACGCGCGGCGATTTAGGATTTTCGCAGTCGCGCCAGGCTCCCATCGCGGGTCTTATCGCCGAACGCGCTCCGGAAACACTGCGAGAGCTCGCACTTGGGCTGGTCGGAGGGTGGCTCCTCGGATTGGGATTGGCAATTCCAGCCGGCAGATTCCGGAAAGCGTGGATCTACGATGCTGTCTCCGCCACCACGGCTGGATTGTTGCTGAGTCTTCCGGCGGCTTTGCTCGCGTACTTGTGTCTGGTGGCAGGCGCTAAATCCGCCACAGTGCTGGTGCTGGTCATCGCACCGAGGATTTTTCGGTTCACCCGCAACATGCTGGTGCAGGCATACGGCTCGACTTATGTGGAAATCGCGCGGGCGCGTGGCATTCGGGAAATCAGTATATTGCTTCGACACGTGTTGCCGGCGGCGGCGCCGCAGATTCTAGCGCTGGCGGCTGCTTCAGCCAGCATAGCCATTGGCGCGGCAATCCCTATCGAGGCGATTTGCGATGTACCCGGACTGGGCCGACTGGCCTGGCAAGCCGCGATGGCGCGTGATCTTCCCGTGCTGGTGAACCTGACGATGCTGATCGCACTCGCGACCATGGCGGCCATGGCAATTTCCGATGCGGTGTCAAGCCGGGAAAGCGCCATCGCGATATGAGAGCGGCGCGTGTGACGGCGATGATCTTTCTAGCGGCCGTGATGTTGGCCGCGCTCGCGCCGGAGCTCTGGGCACCCGCACATTATCAGACGCAGTTCCGCGACGCACCCGATGCGCCTCCTTCGGCGCGGTTCCCGCTCGGCACGGACGACCTCGGCCGCGACCGATTCACGCGGCTATTGTATGGAACGCGGGTATCGTTACTGCTGGCACCCGCTGCCGCTCTGCTGTCCTGCCTCGGCGCCGCGGTGCTCGGGGGTGCGGCGGGCCTCGCGGGCGGTCTTTTGGAAACGGTGATTCTCGGTGCGGCGGACCTGTTCCTATCGCTCCCGTGGCTGTTCCTGTTGTTGACAGTTCGTGCCTGCTTGCCGCTCAATGTGTCACCCGCAGCCTCGGTAACGCTGACGTTTGTTTTGCTCGGAACGCTAGGTTGGGCCACACCGGCTCGCATCATTCGCGCGGCAGTGGCCCGGTTGAAGCACTCCGAGTTTATGCTTCACGCGCGAGCCTCGGGATGTCCACCATGGCGGCTCCTGTGGGCCCATCTTCGCCCGAACGTGATGCCCGTACTGCTCGCGCAGTTTTGGGTGGCCGTTCCGGTTTACATTCTGGCGGAAGCGACGCTCGGGATGCTTGGGCTGGGCGTTGTGGAACCCCTTCCCTCGCTGGGAGGGATTCTGCGGGAGCTGGAAAATGGCGGCGGAATTCTATCGCAGCCGTGGCTGCTGTCGCCCGCGGTCCTGTTAGCCGCGGTGGTGGGGAGTTTTCAATTGGTGCTGCCGAGGGAGGACTATTCGGTATGAAGTGTCTGCTGTGTTTCGCTGCAACAGCATTGCTGGCGTCGGGTTCCGAATTAAGATTCGCTCTGCATGACGAACCCAAGACGCTCGATCCTCTGATGACAGCGGATGAGTCCGAGGAGGCGGTGCGCTATCTGACTGAAGGCGTGCTGATACGGATCAACCGGCTGACGCAGCAACCTGAGCCGGAACTGGCGGTTTCGTGGCAGATCGGGCGGGATTCGAAGACCATCGTGTTTCAACTGCGGCGGTCCGTGACATTTCCGGATGGCACGCCTTTCACTTCCGAAGACGTCGTGCAGACCTTCCACCAGCTCCTCGATCCGGCTTTGCATTCTCCCGTCGCGGACACCTTCAAAACCGATAGGGGTGTAGTAAAGGTGAGCGCCCAGGGAAAATTCGCGGTGATTGCCGAGTTCCCAGCGCCCACCGGAGGGATCGAGCGCATGTTTGATCAAGTGGCCATTATTTCGGCCAAAGCGGCCCAGCGGCCCGCGCCTGGATTGGGGCCGTTTCTCGTAGCCGATCGAAAACCGGGCGCGTCAATCCTGCTCAAGCGAAACCCCGCCTATTGGAAGCGCGACGCCAACCAGAGCCCCTTGCCGCGCGTCGATTCTATTCGACTCGATATCGAGCAGAACCGGGACCTGGAGGTCTTACGCTTTCGGCGCGGTGAAGTGCAGTTGATCGACAAGCTGACTCCCGATCTGTATGAACGGCTCGCGTCGGAAGCGCCGGGTACCGCCGTGGATGCAGGTCCGACACTCGAATCCGAATTTATGTGGTTCAACCAGGCCCCGCAAGCTCCCTTGCCCGAAGCTAAGAAGGAATGGTTCCGATCCACGGCGTTCCGGCGGGCGGCTTCCAAGGCGATCCAGCGGGCCGACCTGTGCCGCGTGGTTTATCGAGGGCATGCGAGCCCGGCAGCGGGTCCCGTCTCACCCGCCAACAAACTGTGGTTCAAGGAAGGGATGAGTTCGGAAACATTCGATCCCACCGCCGCATTGAAGCAGCTCGAGTCCGATGGATTTCGAATGCAAGGCACGTCCCTGCACGACCGTCAGGGAAACGCGGTAGAGTTCTCCGTGATGACGAATGCCGGGAACAAATCCCGCGAACGAATGGCCGCCATGATCCAGCAGGATCTTGCCAAGGTGGGCATGAAGGTGAACATCGTGACGCTCGATTTTCCTTCCCTGATCGAGCGGATGACCCGAACACTCAATTACGAAGCCTGTCTGCTTGGGCTGGTAAACGTCGACCCGGACCCGAGCGAGTTGATGAACGTGCTGCTCAGCTCGGCAAGCAATCATCCCTGGAATCCATCTGAGAAGGCACCGGCCACGGCGTGGGAGGCCGAAATCGACCGCCTCATGCTTGCCCAGGCCGCCACCGCCGACTATAAGGCGCGGAAGAAAAGCTTCGATCGCGTCCAGGAGATCATCTGGGAGCAGGCGCCGATCATTTATCTGCTGCACCCCAACGCGCTATCGGCCGTCTCGCCGCAACTCGCGGGCGTGAAGTCCACGGCCTTCTTTCCGCACACTTTCTGGGACGCCGAACATATCACCATCGCGGGAAAAACACCGGGACTCATGAATAGCAGCCGATGAGCCTGCTCAGTATCAACATCTCCGCCGACTATGCGGGCAAACCAGCCGTGCTGCGTGACGTTTCTTTAGAAGTCGGCGAGGGCGAGATCGTCGGGCTGGTAGGGAGAAGCGGCGAAGGGAAAAGCACCATCGCCATGTCGATTCTTGGCTTGCTGTCTCTCAAAGGCG
Organism: Bryobacteraceae bacterium; assembly: GCA_050015435.1. Classification (GTDB taxonomy): domain Bacteria; phylum Acidobacteriota; class Terriglobia; order Bryobacterales; family Bryobacteraceae; genus Palsa-187. Next base: position 4,530 of record JBEKBK010000273.1, on the reverse strand, counting down.
GGTCGTGCCGCGGGAACATCCGGTTCCGGGGCCGGGACCTGCTCAAACTGACTAACAGCGAAATGCGCCGCGTTCGGGGCAAGGAAATCGGGCTGGTGCCGCAAAGCCCGCTGGCGGCGCTGAATCCGAACATGAAACTCGGAGCGCAGCTCGAAGAAGCATGGCGAGCGCATGAACGCGGGGCCCGGGACTGGATGCCGCTCCTCGAAAGTGTGAGCCTGCCGGCTGAGCCGGCTTTCTTGCGGCAACGTCCGCGGAATCTCAGTGTGGGACTCGCGCAGCGATTCCTGATCGCCATGGCCATTCTGCATCGCCCGGCCCTGCTACTGGCGGATGAACCAACCAGCGCGCTCGATATGATCACGCAGGCCGAGATCCTACGGCTGTTCGCAAGCTTGAATCGGGCCACCGGGGTCGCCATGTTGTATATCTCACACGATCTCGCATCCGTCGCTTCGCTGTGCCATCGAGTCGCGATCCTGCATAGCGGCGAAATCGTGGAATGCGCACCTACAGCCGACGTCTTCCGGAACCCACGGCACCCCTACACGCAAAAGCTGATCGCGGCGATCCCGCGGTTCGCTCACGAACGCGACGCGGCGGGAGTCTTTTGAGTCCAGCGTACGACGGTCTCTCTTAATTGTTCGAGCCCAATCGGTTTGGCAACGTAATCGTCCATGCCTGCCGCAAGACACTTCTCACGATCGCCTTCCATGGCGTTGGCTGTGAGGGCGCAGACCGGCGTGTGGCGGATATTTCGCTCGGCGTTGCGGATTTTTGCTGTCGCCTCATAACCATCCATCTCCGGCATTTGACAATCCATTAAGACCAGGTCGTACTCGGTTTTGGCCACGGCTTCCACGGCCTCGCGCCCGTTCACCACTGCCTCCGCCTTGACGCCTAACTTTTCCAGAAGTCTGAGCGTGATGCGCTGGTTGACCATGTTGTCTTCCGCCAGCAAGATTCGGGCCAGCCGAACGCCGTTCGAAGACGGCTGAGCAGCCGCCCCATGGGCTGTACCGTTTTGATCCGATCCGTTGGCCTGTTGATCCGATATTGTATGGCGAGTGATCAGCGGGGCCGCCGTAGCCGATGCGGTGGATTTCGCGCTCTTCAACACGGCGCTCATCGTGTTGTAAACGTCGTTGGGTTGGATCGGTTTGCGCAAGTATCCGGCAAATCCGCTCTCTCGCAGTTCGATCCCATCTCCGCGGAACGGGGCGGACGTCATGGCGATCAGATGGACATCGGCCGCCGCCGGCTCTCTCGAAATCGTGGCGCCGTGCAGATCGCGAAGGTCGATATCCGCGAGCAGCAGCCGAAACGGCCGGCCCAGTGCAGACGCCTCTTTCAACGCGGGAACCACCGCTTCTCCGGACAAGACTTCCTGCGGCTGACAACCCCAGCTCTCAAGCAGTTGCTTGGCGACCGACGCGGTGCTCTTCTCCGCGGCAATCAGAACCCGGAGATTCTTAAAGGAGACATCAGTGGCTTCAGATTTACTGGAAGCAGGGGAGGGTGGTTCTTCGCCGGCCTGCCTTTCGAAAACGGCAGTGAACCAAAACGTGCTGCCGCGGTTCGGTTCGCTGTTGACTCCAATCTCGCCGCCGAGCAGTTCGACGAGCTGCTTGGAAATCGCCAGACCCAGACCCGTGCCCCCGTATTTGCGGGAGCTTGACCCGTCCAGTTGCGTGAAGCTTTGAAACAATTGTCGTTGCTGGTCTTTCGGAATACCGATGCCCGTGTCTCGTACGTGGAAGCGGACCGTGAGGCTTTCCGGAGTTTCGCGAACCACCTCCACCGCGAGGCCAATTTCGCCGCGGTCCGTAAACTTGATCGCGTTGCCCAGCAGATTGGTGAGTACCTGGCGAAGCCGCCCGGGATCGCCCACCGTCGAATAGGAGAACCCCGGTGGAATCGACGCACTGAGATTGAGCCCTTTTGCGCGCGCTCGGAGCGTGAATAGCGAACAAAGCTCTTCAACGGTGACCGATAACCGGAACGGGATTCGGTCCAGACGAAGCTTTCCCGCTTCCATCTTCGACAGGTCGAGAATGTCGTTGACGATGGTCAGGAGGGAGTCCGCGGAGTGCTTGATGGAGGATGCGAATTCGTACTGTTCGGGCGTGAGTTCGGTCCCCATCAGCAGATCCGTCATGCCCAGCACCCCGTTCATCGGAGTCCTGATTTCATGGCTCATGGTCGCGACGAATCGGCTTTTGAGCTGGGTCGCTTCTCGAGCAGTGGTCAGCGCGGACTCGAGCTGCTCGTTCTTCCGTTCCAGCTCCTGGGCATCCTGAGCCAGCCGTTCCGCGGCAGCCTTCCGGTCGCTGATATTCCGGAGGACCGCGATCACACGATCCCAATAGAGCGGAAGCACGCGACATTCGTAGGACTGTTGGACCCGCCGGGCGTCAATTGAAAATTCCATCACCTCGACAGCGTTGGTGTGCCGCACTTTGGCGATCGCTTGGAGCACGAGCTGAGTGACGTCCGGAGGAAGTACGTCCTGTAATCGTCTCCCCGAATAGGTCCGCGGATCGAGCAGCGGGTCCTTTTCGTTTCCGCCGTTGCAGTCCACCACTTTCCCATCCGCATCCAATCCGAGGAACAGATCGGGAAACGCTTTGAAAAAGGCCTTCAGCTCCGACGCAATTTTAGTCGCCTCTTCCTGACTCTTGTGCCGGTCTGTGACGTCCGTGGAGACCATCCGCATCCCCGTCACGTCGCCGCTTGGTCCCCGAAGCAATGTTTCGGCTACTTCGATAATCACCAGCGTCCCATCCTGCCGTTGCAGTCTTCGCTGCGAAGACTCGACTGAGATCTGCTGGGTGAGCTTTCTGTCCAACACCTCACGAAGCTGTTCCTGGGGATTCGAGGGGTTCAGATCGGCCAGGTGTTTGCCGACCATCTCCGCAGCCGCCAGACCGCGTAACTCGCATTCTTTGCGGTTCACGCGTCGAACGACGCCGGCCATATCGATATCGAGATACCCGACCGGAGCGTCGTCATACAGACTGGTAGGTCCTAGCGCACTGGAATCCGCGTCAGAGTGCTTCGCTCGCCTGGCGTAGGCGATCAAGACAATCGTGGCGACGAGGATCAGGCCCCAGGTAAGGAGCTGCGTGTCGAGCATTGCAAACGGTTCTATTCATTTGTTCGGCTCGGTGGACTGAATCCTTTAGCGACTAAGTCTAACGGAGGTAAGTACTTAAGGAATCGTCTTAGTCCAACTTAGCCCACCGCTAACAAAGTCCGTTCTTGCGTTCGTTTTGGTTAAGGAAGCCCTATTTGGCTTTGACGGAAACCTTCACTTGCGCAGTGGTCCAACAGCACTGGAAGCCGCGCCCGCCGTCGCCGGACCAGTCATTGCCAATCGCCAGGAGCGTGTACTCGCCGGGTTCACTGAATGTGGCGGTGGTTGCCGCCTTTCCGGTAAACGGAGCGGTGAGGCCCTTCACGTCAGCTTTCTCGACAGGAGGCTTCGCAAGGGAAAAAGTTACCGTGCCTGGACCGCGGAATTTGGCCCAGGTCACGCTCACAGCGGGCAATCTCGGAGGTTTGGCCCCGGGAAAGGTCTTGGCATCGTCAGCGGCTTCGAGCGTCAGCGGAATCGGTTCGCCCGCAGTCGCCGTCAGTGATTTGATAGATCCTGAGACGGGACCCTGTACCGTCGGCCCCCCTTCGTCGAACCGTAGTACAGGCGGGGTATTTCCCATGCCGATTTCGGAGAAGGGCTCGATCTCCCACAGGGGGTCAACGTCCAGCGGGATCGCGTTGGTCTGGTGATTCGCTGTCAGGGTCCAAGTAAGACGTTTACCGACAAAATCCTTGGGCACCTTGACCACAAACACGCCCCACTGCCGGCGAGGCATGAAATGAGTCGGCTGGCCCTGGTCCGGACCGCCGGGGTCAATCCGGTTGTCCGGCCCGATCGGAATGTCCAGCTCTTCCTTCAAGTTCCGGTTGAAATAACCGACCAAAATACTGAATGTCCCATCCGGATTTTTGAACCACCCCTCGAATGCGCCGGTGATCCCCTGACCCGATTCGTGAGCGGGCTCCATCGGAAGCGGCTTCTGCTGTCCTTGCGCTGGCAGCGTGGCCCAAATGAGCGCGCTAGCGGCGAGTCCGATTCCAATGCACAGACCTGCGACGGTCGACCGGTGCGCTTTCATCCTGGAAAGTCTCCTTGTGAACTATTATTATTGCACTGCCACAGAAGCACGTGAAGCCGCTGGACCTTGGTGATGCCCTGCAAGCCGGCGCCGATACAGGCTGCCTTACGCAGCTTCCAACACTCGGATTGCTCTGTCAAACGACGGCGAAGTTAATCCCAACCAGGCTTCGTTTAGGAAGACCTTCGTCATGAGCGCTTGCCCCTCGTAGTTCGCGATGTTAAGATCTCCGGCGCGCGCCTGCTCGTAAGCAACTCTCAGGCGGGGCACGTTGCAAGATTTAACGTCGGCCGGATCAACCGCACGAAACGCCAGTGCAGTGTTATAAAGAACCAGCGCGTAGAACAAGTGG
>JBEKBK010000272.1:0-21341 GCA_050015435.1 Bryobacteraceae bacterium | reverse complement strand
CTCCGCTTTCACCGAATAGATGCCCGGCTTGAGTTGAGCAAAGCTGAACCGTCTCGAGTCGTCGGTTTTCATCGATCGTTTCATGCCATTCTCGACGCTGGTGACTGTCACGGTAGCGCCGGGAATCGCCGCGCCGGTCTGATCGCTAACCGACCCGACGATCGCGCTGGTCGTCTCGCCCTGGGCCATCGCCGGAATGCGCAACAGCAATTGCAGGACGATCACGGCGCCCATGCTCAATTTAGGCATGCCTAAAGAATAGGCTCATCTCCTTGTTTCCGTCAAGCAGTGCGATTTATCATGAGTGAGTGATCCCCAGACCACATGGACCGTACACCACCGAGTCTATAGACGACTACTTGAAAGCCATATTGGAGTTGGGCGGAACTGAAGAGGAACAAGTCACTAGCAATTCACTCGCCCGCCATCTCGGCGTCCGCGCGGCTTCCGTCACTGGAATGCTCCAAAAGCTAGCGGCGCAAAAGCCGCCGTTCGTGAAATACGAAAAGCACCGCGGCGCGCGTTTGACCGCCAAAGGGAAGATGCGCGCCCTGGAGATTCTCCGCCATCACCGCTTGCTCGAGCGTTTCCTCCATGAGTTCCTCGACTATTCCTGGGACGAAGTTCACGACGAGGCGGAACGGCTGGAACACTTCATCTCGGAGCGGCTGGAAGATCGCATCGCCGCGAAATTAGGTGACCCTGAAACAGATCCCCACGGACATCTTATCCCCGAACGCAACGGCGCTCTTCCGGCGCGGCGGGAGGTGCTGTTGTCGAAGTGGGCATGCGGCGTGCCGGCTGTCATCAGCAGCGTGTCGGACCGCGATCCCGCCGCTTTGCGTGAAATGACACGCCTCGGATTGAAGCCAGGCGTGGCCATCACGGTGGAAGCGGGAACGCGGAATGCCTCTCTGCGGGTCCGAATTGGTGAGCGCGCGGATTCAGTGCGAGTTAGCCAGATGCTTGCCTCCGGTGTTTCAGTAATCGCCGGCCCGAACGGTCGCTGAGACCCCTGGTCCGTCTTTCTCAGTGGATGAAGAAGGCCGACGTGCACACTCGTCGGCCGCGTCCAGGGGGACCGCCCCACATGCCGATTTCTACAGGGGCGGCGTGGTCGGCGGACTGTGACGATGATGAGTCGCCTGCTCATAAGAATAGGCAAGACTAAACAGCATTGGCTCCGACCACGGCATTCCTAGGAACTCGAGACCAGCAGGAAGGAACTCCCGAACGTATCCCATCGGCACGGTGATCGCTGGAAAACCGGTCGGCGAAGCAATTCGCCCGCTATTCATTCCCGCGGGATTGTTCTGATCGCCGATCAGCCGGGGCGGGTTGCTCCAACTCGGGTATACGACTGCATCCAGCTTGCGATCAGCAAACACGCGGAGGACGGCATCCCGAATTACACGGACTCCCTCCCGGACCGGCTCACACGCGGGGTCCCCGTGAGGCGGTTGCGGAACGTCCTGAGCGGTGCGCATGTAATTCCCCACAGATGGATGGAACTTCCTCGACGCGAGGATGTCAGCAAGGCTGTGGAAGGGAGCGCTGGGGCCCAGGCTCGCCAGATAGTCGTTCAGTTGAAACTTGAAAGGCGAACATCTTGACCACACGATGGTCTCGCCTCTACTGCGCGGCTCCACTTCGGGAATCGCCACCGAGTCGACGATCTCGGCTCCCTGGGCCCGCAGATCCGCCACCGCGCGATCGAACAGGAGCACGATATCCGGGTCTGCCGTCTCCGGGTCGAGTGTGAATCGAAGCACGCCAATCCGTTTGCTACGCAGGCCGTTCTTCGTCAAAAGCTTCGTGTATCCCTGAGCCGGCATCTTGCCCCTGCTTGCCTCGGTGACGGGGTCGGCGGGATCTGTTCCGGCGATCACTTCGAAGACGGTTACGGCATCGGAGACAGTTCGGGCCATCGGCCCGCCGATGTCCCGATCGAGATCCAGTGGAACGATTCCTGAACGGCTGGTCAGGCCCATCGTCGAACGAATTCCCACCAGGCTCGTGTGCGACGCCGGGCCACGAATCGAATTCTCCGTATCGCTACCAAGGCCGACGGCGCCAAGGTTTGCAGCGATCGCGGCTGCGGTGCCACCGCTCGATCCAGCCGTCACGCGGTCCAGCGCGTAGGGATTCTTCGTGTACCCAGGCAAACGCGAGCTGAGGGTCTCCGTTCCGCTGATGGCGAATTCCGACATGTTGGCCTTGGCCAGCACGATGGCTCCAGCCTCGCGAATCCGCCGCACTTGAAACGCGTCGGCGGGCGGTACGGATTCAGCAAGCGCAAGCGATCCGGCGCTAGTCGGCAGATCGGACGTGTTGAAGTTGTCCTTCACGATGAACGGAATGCAGTGGAGCGGTCGGGTCAGCCCGCGGCGAGCGAATTCGGCGTCCAGTTCGGCGGCGCGGACCAAAGCCCGTGAATTGACCGTGATGATTGAATTGATCGCGGGGCCCTTTTTGTCGTACGCCGCGATGCGGTCGAGGTAACTCTGAACCAGGCTACGGCACGTGAGATTCCCCGCCTGCATTGCTGCGTGGATGCTGGCGATCGTAGCCTCATCAACACGGAATCCTTGCGCCGGGGCTAGTTGGGCCAGCGCGAGTAATAAGACGAGCTTCACCGCTGCTTACGCGAGTAGCGGCATGGCGCGGCGATTCAGAACATCGCCGACCGCCCGATGCGCTTCCCACATGGCTGTATCGGTATGCGGACTCGCTCCTGCATCGGAATTCGCGATCGCAATGAGACCATAGGTCTGGCGCGCGATGACGTTGGGGCGATTGTTCGAGGTTGTGAACACCCACTCCATCGGCTCGAACAGACTATTGTAGGTGTACGCGTATCCGTGCGGCCAACGGTTCACGGTGATGCCCACGATGTCGCCGGCTGGGTCGAAACCTCCTCCGCTCAGGCTCCGGGCGAGCTGGTCGCGGATCTTCCGTTCGAAGGTCTCGAACGTGGTGTTGAGCAGCTCTGCTCGTCCCAGCATGTGCTGCTCTTTCCTGGGCTTGCCGGGAGTGGCCGGAATCTTCACCAGATGCAGCAGAATCGGTTCGTCCGGCGTCTGCGGATGCTGCAAGTCGCCGAGCGAGACTGCCTCGGTCAAGCTGACGCTCGAATGGTACATGGTCGGCGCATTGATGTTGCTGACCCCAAGCTTCTGGAAGGCCCTCCAGTTCTTGACGGCGACGCTGGTGTAGACCAGCGGACCTTTCACTCCATAGGCCAGCGCTTCTTTCTGCTTGGCGGGAAGTTCCGGAACAAGATACGGAATAAACATGTTCCAGCACGCCATGACGCATACTTTTCCACGCACGTCATAGAGTTTTCCTCCGCGGCTGTAACTGACCACCACCTCTTTGGCCGTGCCCGGATCTCCGTCATGCCTCGCGTGCAGAACTGTGCTGTTCAGCCGGACTCGCGCAGGTTGACCGTTACGATCGAGCAGCGCATAGTTGACCCGCGCCGCGCCCACGTCTTCCATGGTCTTTCCGGGGACCGCATCGGGAATCAGCCAACGCATCAGCAGGCGCGCGACGGTCGCATTCCCATCCGGGAAGTGGACCGCTGCACCACCGCCTGGTTTTTGCCGCCCGTGTTGCGGGCCGGGAAGCTCAGAGAGCACGCCGTCCGGTGTCGGCTCCAGGTTCATTCCGGAGAACCCGGGTTGGCCCATTTCCCATCCGAAGAGCGCGGGCGTAGCATCGGCCCCGACACAGAAGTTTCCCTCACCGAAATGGCTAAAGAACCACAGCACCTGCTTGTCGACCTTCGCAACATTCAGCAGGAAGTCCTGGTAACTCATCTTTGCCAGGCGTACCTTCTTTTCCGCTGAAGACAGACCCGGCATGTAGTCGGGCTGCGACGAATCGTACAACCGCAGCATGTCTTTCTGCGCTTGGGCCGAAATCGGTGTCTTTGCCAGAAACGCAGCCGAGTATCCGCCGCCACCGCCTCCACCACCACCGCGGCCTCCACGGCCACCTGCGCCGCCCGCGGCCTCGCGCACCACAAGCTGGTCCTTACCCCACGTTTCCTTGTCAAAGAACTGGGCATTGCCTAGCCCGAGCGAGCGATAGAGTTGGCGGTTAGACGCATTGGTGGTTTGGAACCGGTCCAGATCGATTCCGATGTCCCGCAATAATCCCTTGGCGTCCTCGAAGTACCGCTGTGGGGCCTCAATATTGAGCGTTCCGCCGTTGATCGCCATGAGCTTTCCGTTGTAGCGGAACTCGTTGCGCTTGGCGTGGCCCCCGAAATCGTCGTGGTTGTCGAGAATCAAAACTCTTGCGCTGCGCCCGGCGTTCTTTAGGAAGAAGTACGCGGCGCTGAGTCCGCTCATGCCGCCGCCGACCACAACCAAGTCGTACGTCTCGTTGGTGTGGGTGACGCTCGACAGGTCCACGCTTCGGGTGTCGCGCAAATTGTGAGCCACTTCGAAGGAGCCGGGATGGCTGCCGCGCATGCCGGTCAAAGCCGGAGGATAGTAATCCGGCGCTCGCTCGGGAGCGAACTCCTGAGCGAAGGCCCAGTTCGGGAGTAAAGCTCCGGCGGCGGCCGCGCTGACTCCGTTGATGAAATCCCGGCGCTTGATCTTGCGATTCATGCCGAGATCGCGGTCGCTGGTACTCATGTTTTCTCCTGAAGGAATCAGGCCCGGCTACGCGTGGACGGGGTCGCTGTGGGCCGCTTGCGGTTCGAGAACCGCTTGGAAACCGCTCTCGACCACGGAGAGCGCTTCATCGAACTCGTCATTCGAGATCACCAGGGGCATCAACAGCCGGATGATGTTCCCATAGCTCCCGGTCGTCAAAAGAATTACACCGTGCTCGGCACAATACTGGGTGAGGCGGTCAGCCTCTTCGGAAGCGGGTGCGCGCGATTCGCGGTCTCGAACCAGTTCCACGGCCTGCATGGCGCCCAACCCCCGGATCTCTCCGATCAGCGAAAAGCGCTGCTGCCAGTCCTCCGCCCGCCTGCGGAAGCGATCTCCGAGCAGCATCGCTCGCTCGCAAAGACTCTCCTGTTCAATCGTATCCAGTGTCGCCAGTGCTGCCTCGCATGCGAGCGGGTTGCCGCCAAAGGTTCCGCCGAGCGCGCCAGGCCCGGTGTGATCCATGATGTAATCCTTGCCGGTGACCGCGGCAAGCGGCAGACCACCACCCAAAGTTTTGGCCGTAAGCAGCAGATCGGGCTCGATACCGTAATGCTCGCAGGCAAACATTTTTCCCGTGCGAGCCAAGCCGGTTTGCACTTCGTCGGCAATCAGCAGGATTCCATACTTATCGCAAATGCCGCGGAGGATTTTGAAATACTCCGAGGGAGGCACGATGAAGCCGCCTTCTCCCAGCACCGGCTCCGCGATGATCGCGGCCACGGATTCCGCGGCAACCACTCGCCTGAAGGTATCTTCGAGAACCGTCGTGCAATGCATCTCGCATTCCGGAAACTTGCGGGAGTAGGCGCACCGGTAACAATAGGCGAACGGCACCCGGTATACATCGCTGGCGAACGGCTCGAATCCGGCTTTATACGGATGCGTCTTGCTGGTCAGCGACATCGCCATCATGGTCCGGCCATGGAACGCGTCCTCGAAGCAAATGACCGCGGGCCTTCGTGTGTAGGCTCGGGCGATCTTGATCCCATTCTCCACCGCTTCAGCGCCGCTGTTCAGAAGCAGCGTCTTCTTCGGCGTGGTCCCAGGTGCAAGGGAATTTAACCGTTCGGCCAAACGCACGTACCCGTCATAGGGTGTCACCATGAAGCAGGTGTGCAGAAACCTGTTGGTCTGCGCGTGAATGGCTTGCGTTACGGCTGGCGCCCGATGACCCGCATTCAAGCATCCAATCCCGCCCGCCAGGTCAATGAACCGGTTCCCGTCCACGTCTTCGAGCACGGCCCCTTCGCTGCGCGCCACAAAGATGGACGTAAGCTGCTTCACCCCGCGCGGGACCGCCTGATCGCGCCGTTGGGAGAGCGCCTTCGAAATAGGGCCCGGAATGGATGTCTTTAGCTGAATGACCGGCATTCTATTCTTTGTCGCCGCCATGCAAGGTTATTGAAAATCATAACCGCAAATCCTCTTCGGATGCAACCTTTTTCGCGCTCCAAACCCCCAAATCTCGGATTGCCATGCGCCTTGACATCATCCTGGCCTTGCAGTAGACTCAGCGAGAAGCTTACAACGTTCGCGTAAGCTTTGGGGGCTGATCGTCTCGGCCGATTCAAGTTGAAGGAGGACGGCATGAGTACGTCTAATGACCGCACAGGGCCGGCGCGGCCCATCAAGCATTATAAGGACTCGTTGTTATCAGCCGCGCCGAGCTCCGTTGTGCGGGCGAGTTCCTCAAAAAAAGAGCATCGCGAACTGTGGCAAGAACTGGGGATGGATCGTCCAATCGCGCGGCGAGACTTCCTGAATGGCGTCGCGTTGGCGATCGCGGGCACCAGCGCGGCCTTGGAAACTGCGGAAACCGCTCAAGCCCAGGCCCCCGCCAATCCCTCCACAGACCCGCAGGCGCCGACTTATCCTCCTGTGCGGGCTGGACTTCGGGGGAACTATCCCGCCGCCGTCGACATTTTCGATCCGATTCGTAAAGGCCAGTACGCCCAATTCCCCGTTGCTGATGCAGACATTCAGGAAGAATACGATCTGGTCATCGTCGGCGCCGGGATGTCGGGCTTGTCCGCTGCCCACTTTTGGCGCAGTGGACTCGGCAATCGTGAGCGCATCCTGATCCTCGACAACCATGACGATTTCGGCGGACACGCCAAACGGAACGAGTTCCATTACAATGGCCGAACCTACATTGGCGTGGGCGGAACGCTCGGTATCGCGACGACCTATCCCTACAGCTACGGCGCGAAAGCCCTGATCAAGGAACTCGGCGTCGAAGTCGACCGGGGCAGAGAATTTAACAATCGCGATCTGGAAGCGAAATACCATCTGACGGCGGGAACTTTCTTCAATAAGGAGATGTTCAAGGAGGAATGTCTCATTCCAGGGAACATTCGCCAGCCGGGCTTCGTCGCCAAAATGCCGATTTCCGAGGAGGCCCGCAAGGACCTGACTCGCTTGCTGGGAAAAAATCCCGACTACATGGCGGGAATGAGCGAAGAGGAGAAGAAGGCCAAACTCGCCAGGATGAGCTACCAGGATTTTCTCCTCAACTACGCGAAGGTCAGCCGCGAGGTGCTGGTCTTTGCCGGAGGAGGCAGCCGCAACAGCAAAAAGGTGGACTCCACGGCGGCGCTCGAACAGGCGCAGCGCGGCGCGATCGGCACGAATGGCTTGGGGCTGACATTCGAAGAGGAAAAGTTTAACGAGGGCTCTTACGCACTCCACTTCCCGGATGGGAACGCGTCGATTGGCCGCCTTCTGGTCAGCCGGTTGATTCCGGCTGTAGTGGGCGGGCAACGTCTGGACATGAATAATGTCGTGCAGGCCCAGTTCGATTACAGCAAGTTGGACGAGGCGGATTCCAAGATGCGCATCCGGTTAGGGAGTCCGGTGGTGCGGGTCATGAACGAGGGATCGCCCGAGCACCCACGTTCCGTGAAACTTGCTTACATCAAGAACGGCCAACTCCAGGCCGTGCGTGCGAAAAACTGTATCCTGGCGTGCTACAACGCATTGATTCCCGCCCTGATGCCGGAAATTCCTCAGACGCAGAAAGATGCTCTGGCTTACCCCGCGAAGGTGCCGTTGAACTACACCAACGTCCTGATTAGGAAGTGGACCGCCTTCCAAAAGCTGGGTATTTCCAGAATCAGCTTCCCCGGAATGTGGTTCACCAGCGCGAATCTCGACGCGGCCTCGACCTTCGGTGGATATCAAGGCGTCACCACCCCCGAAGAACCGATGATCGTCCATATGACCTGCACGCCCGGGAAGCCCGGCCTTCCCCGAAAGGAGCAGAATCGCGCGGGAGCCGCCGAGATGCTGGCCATGAGCTTCCAGGATTTCGAGTTCAAGATTCGCGATCAACTGGCGCGAGCTTTGCGCCCGGGTGGTTTCGATCCGAAAGAGGATATTCTCGCGATTACGACCAATCGCTGGCCTTACGGGTACGCGTATACCTACGACATGTTGAACGATCCGGATGTTCCGCCGGAACAGCGCCCGCACGTGATCGGCCGGCAGCGATTCGGACGCGTGACCATCGCTAATTCGGATGCCGGAGCCGCCGCCTTTACCAACGAAGCCTTCGATCAGGCCAATCGTGCGGTGCAAGAACTGTTTGTGCTGAACGGCCTGACGTAGCTCGTGCAGATTTTCGCTACGCTTCTTGTGGTAGCCCTAGGGCTCCTCGCGCAGGATACAATCAAGCCCGCCGCGCCTGTGCAACCGATCGCTTATAGCCACAAAACCCATATGGCGCTCGGCTTGAAGTGTCAGGATTGCCACCCGAATCCAGATCCAGGCGAGCACATGACCTTTCCGGCAACGTCCAAGTGCATGGCCTGTCACACGACCATCGCGAAGGATCGTGCAGCCATCCAGAAGCTCGCGGGATTCGCCAAATCGAAGGATCCGATTCCGTGGGTCAGAATTTACACAGTTCCCGCGGAGGTGTACTGGAACCATCGTTCACACCTCACGGCCGGAATGACCTGCCAGATGTGCCACGGAGACGTTGCCAAAATGGATGTGACGGCGAGGGCGACGAACGTGGCATTTATGGAAGGTTGCATCGACTGCCACAGCGAGCATAATGCCAGCACCGGTTGTGAATTCTGCCACGAGGGCAAGTAATTGCGCCCGCCCGTCAGGTATAATCGAGAGCCGGAGTGGAATGCCGAAGCGGACGATAGAGGAATCCAACAAAGGTCTTCGCCCTCGATATTTGACGGTTGGACAGACGGCACGGATTCTCGGCATCAGCCCCTCGACCCTGCGGTTGTGGGAAAACGTCGGGCTGATCAGTCCCGCCCGCAGTTCGGGACGCTATCGCCTCTATAACCCCGAGCTTTTGGAAGTTCTCAAGAGAATCAAGTACCTGCGTGACGTGAAAAAGCTGAGCGTTCCCGGCATTAAGCAGCAAATGCTGGAGAAGAAGCCGAAAAGCCAGGCTGAATCAGGCGTGAACAACCATAAGCCTGATATCGGAGCGCAACTCCGAAAAATGAGGAAGAGCCTCGATCGCGGAATTGTGGAAGTGGCGAAACAGGCGGGTATCTCCCCCGGTTTTCTCAGTGCAATCGAACTGTCGAAGGCCAACCCGTCCATTGCCACCTTGCAGCGGCTGGCAGCCGCCTACAACACGACGGTTCTCGAGTTTTTCGACGTTCCCCGTCATTCCCGGCGATTGATACGCCCCGGCCAGCGCCGTGTGCTCAAGACCGAGTCCGGCGTGAGCATGGAGCTGCTTTCCATCGGCACAAAGATGCTGGAATGTCATTTGTTCCGCATTCCACCCAACGGCGGCAGTGACGGGGCCTATTCGCATGCGGGCGAGGAGTTCATCTACATGCTCCAGGGCACCCTGGAAATATGGCTCGATGAACTCGAGTGTCATGTCCTGCGAGCAGGAGACAGTTTCTGGTTTGAAAGTAACCTCGGCCACCGGTGGTTCTAGTAACCTGTCCCGGTCATAACGTTATTGATTCTGATCCGTCTAATAATCATGAGACGGAATCAGTTCGTGCTGAGATTGACCGACGAACAACGAAACGAGTTGGGCAAGTGGGCAGCCTCGCGGACGTTGCCGGCCGAGGACGTGTTTCGCGCGCGGTTGGTCCTGGCGTTGGCGGAAGGACAAACCTACAGCCAGATTATGAGATCGCTGCAAACGTCGGCGCCCACCATTTCGCGATGGAAGCAGAGATTTGAACAACAAGGGCTGGACGGACTCGATCCACGACACAAAGGCAGTCAGCCGCGCGTGGCGGACGCGCAGGGGCAAGCCAGGATCGCACGCAAAACGCAGCAGAAACCCGCCGATGGTTCGACGCATTGGTCTTGCCGGAAGATGGCGCAAGCGTTGGGACTGAGTAAGTCCACCGTACAGCGTGTGTGGGCGCAGGCGCGCTTGAAACCGCACCGGCTGGATCGCTACATGGCCTCCAACGATCCACGTTTTGAGGAAAAAGCCGCTGACATCATTGGCCTGTACATGCAACCACCGCAGCATGCCGCCGTGTTCTGCGTGGATGAGAAGACCGCGATCCAGGCGCTGGACCGACTGGATCCGGTGCTGCCTCTGTCCCCCGGTCGCGCCGAGCGTCACGGCTTTGAATACTATCGCCACGGCACCCTCTCGCTGTACGCCGCTCTCGACGTCAAGACCGGTGCGGTGCACGGTATGACGGCGGCCCGGCACACCGCCCAGGAGTTCATAACGTTTCTCAAGGGCTTGATCGAGCGTGCCAGATGGGCCCAGGAAATTCATGTGGTGCTCGACAACCTCTCGGCGCACAAGACCAAGGATGTTCAAAGGTTCCTCGCCGAGCAGATCCAGCGCGACGTGATCGCACGTAGCGTTTTCAATTCGGTCGCCGATCTCGGTAACAAACTCCGCAAATACATCCGCGCCTACTGCAAGTCAGCCAAGCCTTTCCGCTGGACTTACACCGATCCAACCCGCAGATTCCGCCCTAACAAAATCACCGGGACAGCTTACTAGATTGGAGGGCCTCCAATGGAATCGCCATGTCGATTTATTCATCGTTCAGCATCTGCACGTCTTGGATGATGGGGAAGAAGATGTCAAGTTCATCCGCGTTTACTCGTCCAAAGAGGCGGCCCAGCAGGCCGTGGACCGCCTGAGGTTGCAGCCAGGGTTTTGCGACGCCCCTGACGGTTTCTCTATCGATCAGTACCCGCCAAACGAGGACAATTGGATCGAGGGCTATGTCACGGTAAGGCACGCGGCCGAAGAGGAACTTGAGAAGACTGAGAAGCGGGAGGAAGGGATCAGCTCCTACAAACCAGACTTCATCTGAGCCAGGCGCTTAAATCGCGATCCAACAGGCTCGCCAGATTTTGAATGTCGTGGCGATAATACTCGAGCAGGCGCGCTCGATCCTGAGGTTCAACCACCAACGCTTCTCGCCTGCGAAACGCGGCACGACGAAGCGCAGGCGGACTTAGACCCTTCACACGCTCCCACCATCCATGTTGTTTCAGGAACCGGCTGATCGCGTAGGATCGCGGGACACGAGGCACGGTATGCCGCATGGAAAGGTCCGGGTCGAACGCGGGATCCACACATAGAAAACGAAAGATGTCCTGGACCAACGCCAGCGGACTTCGAACGTAATCTTCGTAGAAATAGATTCCGATGCGGACACGCGGAAATTGCGCAAAGTACCGCTTGACCTGCTCGTAGTACAAACCGAATTCAAGAAACGGATACAGCTTGCTGATCGTTGTACTGCTCGAACCCAGGGCGGCTTCGAAGTGTTCGCGGAAAGAAATAGGGGCGTCCGCATAAGTCAACATGTGGAGATATTGCGAGAAGGCTCGCTCCACCGGATCCCGCAGCACCATGATGATTCTGGCATCCGGAAAATTCGCGGCAATGCTCCCCGGCGCCGTCTTCGACCATAGATAGCAGACGCTGGCCTCGCCGAGCGCCGTCTCGCCATTCGCGCCCTGAAAGAGCTTCAGGTATTCCGGCCATTCCGCGACCGGACCCGAGCCCGGATTGGTCAAGTCCATCCGCTGAAAATCGTCAGAGAAATTCTCGAACCGGATCTCATTCGCGAAGTAGTTAGGCTCCTTCGTTGGACTAATGTAAATGTCCGGGTGTTGCCCCAGGTAGTGAAATAGGGAAGTGGTCCCACACTTCGGCGCTCCAACCAGGAAAAAGTTGGGAGCCGGCGCTGTTACCACACCCGGCACGGATTCGAGCGGACCATCGGCTGATTTACCTTGCACGAAAACGCCTTCGCGAATTCGGGCATATCCGCCACTACCCCGTTGATGCGGTATTCGTCCGGTGAATGTGGATCCGTCAGAGCCTTGAGACGCTTATTCTCGGGCCGTTCGTCGCCGCAAGCCCACTGCGCCATCCCGATGAAGAACCTCTGGTCCGGAGTAAAGCCGTCGATCGGCTTGAGATCATGCCCTTGCTCCGCATGTTTCCACGCAATATAAGCCAACAATGTCCCGCCGATATCAGCGAGATCTTCGCCAAGGGTCAGCTTGCTGTTGATCTTGATATCGTCAGCCACCACGTATTGGCCATACTGATCCACCACGCAGTCGGCGCGTGTAACGAAACCGCCGGCGTCCTTCTTGGTCCACCAATCGTGAAGATTCCCCTTGGCATCGAATTTGCGCCCCTCGTCATCAAACCCGTGGGTCAGCTCGTGTCCGATTGTGGCGCCGGTGTTTCCGTAATTCGGTGCGTCGTCCATCTTGGGATCGAACAGCGGCGGCTGCAGCACCCCAGCCGGGAAATTGATGTCGTTCATCTGCGGGTCATAATAGGCGTTGACGGTGGGCGGAGTCATTTGCCATTCGCCGCGATCCACGGGTTTTCCAATTTTCGCCAGCTGCCGGTGCGACTCGAACGCACCGAGCCGATCCATATCACCGAGAAAATCGTCGCGGGAAATCTTCACCGAACTGTAGTCGCGCCACTTGTCCGGATATCCGATTTTGTTGACGATTCCGTGCAGCTTTTCGAGCGCGCGCTGTTTGGTGGCGTCGCCCATCCAGGGGAGCTGCTTGATCTCGGACTCCATGGCCGCCTCGATTTCCTTGGTCATGGCGAGCGTTCGCTGCTTCACGTCCGGAGTGAAGGTCTTCTCCACAAACACCTTTCCCAGCGCTTCGCCGAGATTCCGATCCGTAAATTGGACACAGCGTTTCCAGCGTGGCTGCTGCGCGGTCACTCCGCGCAAATATTTTGAAAAGAAATCGAAATTCGCGTTGACGAACGGGGACGAAAGAAACGGGGCTTTATCGTGGACGAGGTGCCAGCGAAGATAAGTCTTCCAGTCGTCGAGGCACCTCGATTTGAGCAGGCTCTGAAGCTCTTGATAAAACTTAGGCTCGGTGACATTCACCACGTTTATTGGGGGCGCACCTGCGGCCGAGAGGTACGCATCCCACCGGAAAGCCGGCGTCAACGCCTGCAACTGCGCCTTGGAGAGCTTGTGATTCAGTTTGTACGGATCGCGCCGGTCCACTCTGGTCAAGGACGCCTCGGCCAGCGCTGTCTCGATTTCCATCACGGTCTTGGCGTTCGCGGCCGCGGTCGCCGCGGAGTCGCCCAGTAGTCCGAACATCGCCTGCATGTGTTCGAGATACTTCTGCCGGGTCTCCTGGGACTTTGCGTCGGTTTTCGTATAGTAGTCCCGATCCGGAAGCCCCAGGCCGCCGGCCGACGCGAAGGCGATGACCTTTGAGGAATCCGCAAAATCCTGGTTGGAGCCGAAGCCGAACATCGTGTGCTCTCCACGTACCGCCAGATGGAGCCGCCCCAAGAACTCCGCGAGATCCGCCAGGGACTTCAGCCCTGCGATCTCATTCAGCGCCGGTTGAATAGGCGCCGCTCCAGCGCTTTCGATTCCTCGTTCATCCATGCAGGCCTGGAAAAAATCGCCGATCTCCTGCCTCACTGCGTCGCGTCCCGGTTCGGGCTTCGACGCCTGGTCCAACATCCCCCACAGAAAGAGTTGATTGTCCTGCTGGAGCTTCGAATACACGTTCCAGACGGCCTGATCCGGCGGAATGGGATTGTTCTTGATCCAGCCGCCGCACGAGTATCTATAGAAGTTGGTGCACGGATCCGCCGACCGATCCATGGATGGCAGATCCAAACTGGGTGTGTACGGGAGCGCCGTCAGCGAGTGATCCTGACCGAACGCCGGGACCGTCGCCACCACCAGAATGGCGATGTTTTTCAGCCAATCACGAAACATGACGTTAAGGTACCAGATCGCGCGGTGCGCTAGGCTAGAGTGAGGCCGCCTCTGGAGCGGTCCTCGGGGAGAATCGTTTGGCGCTCTTTTTCTTGCTGTTGGTCTTTTTCATCGTGGTCATCGCGATCGCGCTGGCCGTTTTTCCGCCCCACAAGCTGGTGGCGTGGTTGGACAAGGGCAAGAAAAAGTAGCCGCGATCAGGCTCGTACGCCCTTCGCTGCGAGTAACGTGCGCGCGTTTCCTGAGAGTATCGCTTCTTTTTCCGCTGGTGTGAGGGTGGCGCTCTTGACCGCTTCAACGTACGGAACGATGGACGCCGAGGGCCCGTAGTCGGAGCCGAAAAGAATCCGATCCGCACCGACAATTTGTGCCGCGAAAGCAATGTTGCGCGGAACGCGGCCGAACTGGCCCGTATCCAGATAAACCCGCCGCAATTTCCGGGTTGAACTTGGCCTCCCGGCAGCCTCCTCCGCGAATTCGATTTGTCCGGCGACGAACGCGATGGAGCCGCCCATCATGGCAATCTGCACGGATACGTCAGGATAGGCATCGAGAAAATCGGTGAGGGCCAGTGTGATGACCCCGGTGGCAAGATGAGTGCTGGTCATCAGCGTGGTTCGTGCGACCGTGGCATCGCCCGCGGCGCCTCCTCTCCCGGCTGCGGGCAGGCCGAAATACGGGTTTGTGGTCCCAGCCTCAGGAAGTTCTCCGGGAATATTCGCGGCGGCCGGGTTGCGATGAACAAAAATGTGACTGTGATACTTCTGCGCGACCGCGAACACGGGCACAAGCGCCTTGGCGCCCTCCAGGCTGACAAAAGCATCCAACGGCAGGGTCGCCCCGATGAGGCCCAAGTCGCGATGCGCACGTTCCAGTTCCTCAGCGGCCCACGTTACGTCGGCCGTCGGCAGCGTCGCCAGTCCAGAGAACCGCGCGGGATGTTTCTTGACCACCGCGGCAATGTCGTCATTCTGCGCCATCCACATGGGCCGCGCTTCGTCCGGCGAGAGTGCGCCATCGTAGGTCGCGCCGCCCCACGAGAGAACTTGCCGTTGGACCCCGGCTTCGTCCAGGGCGCGAAGCCGCTGGTCAATATCGAACCAGCTTGATTCCTGGGGGCGTGCATTCGCGGCCGGCATACTCGAGCCGCGGGCGACAGCGAAAATCTCCCGTTTCTCGTTGATCACGTAAAGTGGTGCGGTTTTCCGCTTGCTCATCAGCTCGACGACGGTCGGACCGATCCAGTGTCCGTGCCAATCGACCATTGAGTCCGCGGATTTGTTTTGCGGTTTTGCGAGACTTGCAGCGGCGATGCCCACGGCCGTGCTTTGGAGAAACTGCCGGCGGTTCTTCATGAGATGATCCTCATCAGTATTAGATCAAAGTTCTTGAAGGAGCTTGAAACGACTAGAATAAAAACCAGTGCTCTTGCGAATCTTGCAGCTTGCCGACTCTGCATTTCCCATCGGCGCGGCCGCGCACTCTTTCGGACTTGAGACGCTCGTGTCGGAAGGCACTCTGACTCCCTTGGACCTCTGACAATTCTTGCTGGATTATCTCGAAGAGGCCGGTCCTCTGGAGGCTTGGTTCGTACGCTGCGGGTGGCAAGGCGATACGCGTGAAGCTTGCGAAGAATTCCGTGCGCGAAAATTAGCGCGAGAGTCTCGCGAGGCAAGTTTCAAGTTGGGCCGACGATTCGCGGAACTGGTAAATGCCATCGGCGAGGCTCCGCTAGTGGAGACGGATCTGCCCTATTGCGTCGCGTTCGGAGCCGCCGGCGCTGCGCTCTGCATTGCGGAGGCAGCCGTAGTACAGGCGTTCTTGCAGCAATCCGTCACGGGATTGGTTTCCGCGTGCCAGCGTCTGATGCCGCTGGGCCAGACCGCCGCACATCGCATGATTTGGAACTTGCAGCCCGCCATAGCGCGGGCGGCGTCTGACCACTTTTCTATTGGGGAGGTTTCGTGCTTCACGCCCTTGCCGGAGATCGCGTCGATGCGCCACGGGTGGCTCGAAACACGGCTCTTCATCAGTTGAACGCGTCCCTGGCGCTGCGCTTCGAGGCCGCTGAATCGCGGACCCGGCTGCACGTGGACCGTCAGGAACCGCCCTGGAAAATCGTTCGAGCGTTCCCTCAGCCGGATGGAGCGGCTCTGGTCCACCTGCATAATGTTTCCGGCGGCGTGCTCGCCGGCGATCGCTTGTCGCTCGATGTCCAGGTGGGACCACATGCTCACGCGCAAATCACGTCGACCGGCGCCACGCGACTGTACCGTCATCGGGAGGGCGCGGATGACTCCGTGCAGCGCGTGACGATTTCCGTGGGTGAAGAGGCTCTGCTTGAATATCTGCCAGATCCCGTGATTCCATTTGCCGGCGCACGGCACGAGCAGCACACGGCAATCACACTCGAGTCCGGCGCGACTCTGTTCTGGTGGGAAGTATTGACGCCAGGACGCTTGGCGGCGGGGGAACGATTTGCGTATCAGCGCCTGCGTGTGTCGAGTTCGGTTCGTGCCGGTGGGCGACTGGCGTTGCGCGAGGATTTTCTATTAGAGCCGGATACCAGACCGCTTATGCAGGCCGCCCGTATCGGTCCACACGCATATATGGCTAGTTTCTATGCTTTCCAAGAGGGGCGGCGCGGAGAGGATTGGCGCGGGCTTGAAGATCATTTGAATCAACTCGGAGTTGGGTTGTGGGGCGCGAGTGCGCTGGCGTCGGATGGCGTGATCGTTCGTGGGTTGAGTAACACAGCGCTCGGGATCGCTGAGTCCTTGGTCCAATTTTGGCGGATTGCGCGCCGCTACCTGACTGGCCGCGAAGCCGAGCCGCCGCGGAAGGTTTATTAAGAGGGAGGATGAATGCATCTAACGCCTCGTGAACAGGAACGGCTCTTGATCTTCGTCGCCGCTGATGTTGCGCGTCGACGGCACGGGCGCGGCCTGAAACTCAACTATCCCGAAGCCATGGCGATCTTGAGTGCCGATATTCTCGAATGGGCGCGCGACGGCAAGACGGTGGCCGAAATCATGACGCTGGGCGCGCAGGTGCTCAAGCGCGAAGATGTGATGGACGGCATCGCCGAGATGATTCATGAAGTCCAGGTCGAGGCGACGTTTCCGGACGGAACCAAGCTGGTCACGGTCCACGACCCCATTCAATAGGAGACACAGATGCATCCTGGCGAATATTTCTTGCGAGAAGACGCCATTGCCGCGAATATCGGCCGCCGCACCGCGACCGTGGTCGTCCGCCACACGGGTGACCGGCCGGTGCAAGTCGGGAGCCATTACCACTTTTTCGAAGTCAATAGCGCGTTGAATTTCGACCGCGATGCGGCACGAGGCATGCGCCTGAACATACCAGCGGGAACTTCGGTTCGCTTCGAGCCGGGTGATGAGAAGCAAGTCACCTTAATCGATTACGCCGGCGAACGCGTGGTCCTGGGTCACACCGGAAAGGGAAATCGATGAGCCTTTCCATTCCGCGACGCACCTACGCCGATCTGTACGGACCCACCACCGGCGATCGTATCCGCCTAGCCGATACCGATCTGATCATCGAAATCGAGCAGGACTTCGCGGTCTACGGCGACGAGATTACCTTTGGCGGGGGTAAAGTGATTCGCGATGGCATGGGGCAGAGCGCGCGTGCGACCCGCGCCGATGGCGCTCTGGACCTGGTGATCACAAATGCCTTGATCATCGATCACTCTGGAATCGTCAAAGGGGATATCGGCATTCGCGACGGACGAATCGTGAAGGTGGGCAAGGCCGGCAATCCCGATACGATGGCCGGGGTTGATCCGGACCTGATTGTGGGAGCCTCTACCGAGGTGATCGCGGGCGAGAATCTGATCGTCACCGCGGGAGGGATTGACAGCCACATTCATTTCATTTCGCCTCAACAGGTATATGAAGCGCTGTCGAACGGAATCACCACGATGATCGGCGGCGGCACCGGTCCGGCCACGGGCACGAACGCGACCACGTGTACACCGGGCGCATGGAATCTTGCAAGAATGCTGGAGGCTGCCGACGCTTGGCCAATGAACTTTGGGTTTCTCGGCAAAGGCAACGCGTCGACCCAGGAACCGCTTGCCGAACAGGTGCGCGCCGGAGCCTGCGGCCTGAAGCTGCACGAAGATTGGGGCACCACGCCCGCCGCGATCGATACGTGTCTTCGCGTGGCGGATGAGTTCGATGTGCAGGCCGCGATCCACACCGATACGATCAATGAATCCGGATTCGTGGAGGATACGATTGCCGCGATCGCCGGACGCGCGATTCACACCTATCACACGGAAGGCGCGGGCGGAGGTCACGCGCCGGATATCATTCGTATCGCGTCCTTGCCGCATATCCTGCCGTCTTCGACGAATCCCACGCGGCCATACACCGTCAACACGATCGCCGAGCACCTCGACATGCTGATGGTGTGCCATCACCTCAATCCGCTGGTGCCGGAGGATGTCGCCTTCGCGGAGAGCCGCATCCGGCCGGAAACGATCGCGGCCGAAGACATCCTGCACGATCTGGGTGTGTTCAGCATGATCTCGAGCGACTCGCAGGCCATGGGGCGCATTGGTGAAGTGGTCACCCGCACCTGGCAAACGGCCCACAAAATGAAGACCCAGCGCGGCGCGTTGCCCGAGGACTCCGCGGAAAACGATAATTTCCGCGTGAAACGGTACGTGGCCAAGTACACGATTAATCCAGCGATCACGCACGGCTTCGCGCACGAAGTAGGCTCGATCGAGCCGGGCAAGCTGGCGGATCTGGTGCTGTGGAAGCCAGCGATGTTCGGCGTCAAACCCGAGATGGTCTTGAAGAGTGGCTTCATCGCGTGGAGCGTCATGGGGGATGCCAACGCCTCAATTCCCACGCCGCAACCCGTGCTCTACCGGCCGATGTTTGGCGGGTTCGGGCGAGCGACCACGGCGACTTCCGTCACCTTTGTGTCCCACGCTTCACTTGCAGCGGGCATCGAAAATCTCTTCCGCAAGCGGGCCGTCGCAGTACGAAACTGCCGGACAATCGGTAAGAAAGATATGGTGCATAATTCCGCAACGCCCACCATTGAGGTGAACCCGGAAACGTACGAAGTTCGCGCCAATGGGGAGCTGCTCACCTGCGAACCTGCGCATTCACTGCCGCTAACGCAGAGATATTTTCTATTTTGAGGTTGAATCATGAGAGCGTTCAGAGTCGGAATTGCCGGACCGGTTGGCAGCGGGAAGACCGCGCTGGTCGATTGTCTAAGCAAACGATTGTGGCCCGCCCTCAGTCTGGGGGTGGTCACGAACGACATCTACACCAAGGAGGACGCGGAATTCCTGGTCCGGCATGGTACTTTACCTGCTGACCGCGTTCGCGGCGTCGAGACGGGAGGGTGTCCACACTCCGCGATTCGAGAAGATGCGTCCATGAATCTCGATGCGATCGCCGAGCTCGAATCCGCGCACCCCGGACTGGAACTGGTTTTTGTCGAGAGCGGCGGCGACAACCTGGCGGCGGCTTTCAGCCCGGAGTTGGTGGATGCATTCATTTACGTGATCGACGTCGCAGGCGGGGATAAGATTCCGCGCAAGGGCGGGCCGGGCATCCAGCGCAGCGGATTGCTGGTGATCAACAAGGTCGACCTCGCGCCGCACGTCGGCGCGTCGCTCGAAGTGATGGAGCGCGATGCACGGCGGATGCGCGGGGCCGCGCCGTTCGTCTTCACGAATCTCAAAACGGGCGACGGGCTGGACCGGGTTCTCGTTTGGCTGGAAGAGCAAAGGAGGGCCGGATACACGATTCAGAAGGAACCCGTGTCGGCCCATCGGCATTCCCACTAATTCGCAGCTTTTTTAGATAAAATAATTGAACTGCAATGCCCTTACTCGCCGGATCTCGCCTGGGCGTCTACGAGATTCTTGCGCCCATTGGCGCGGGCGGCATGGGCGAGGTTTACCGGGCGCGGGACACCAAGCTCGACCGGCAAGTCGCCATCAAGACACTTCCTGACGCGCTCATCGGCGATCCCGAACGTCTTGCGCGTTTTGAGCGCGAGGCGAAGGTGCTGGGGTCTCTGAACCACCCCAACATCGCCCAAATTTACGCCGTGGAACAGGGCGCGCTCGTGATGGAGTTGGTCGAGGGCCAAACGCTCAAAGGTCCGCTGCCGCTCGACACCGCGCTCCATTACGCCAAACAAATCGCCGAGGCACTCGAAGCGGCGCACGAGAAGGGCATCATTCATCGAGACCTCAAGCCTGCAAACATCATGATCACGCCAGCGGGCGCGGTGAAAGTGCTCGATTTCGGATTGGCGAAGGCTGGCGAGCAATCGTCGTCCGATCCGCAGAATTCGCCAACGCTGACTATGTCGCCGACGCGGGTAGGGATGATCCTGGGCACGGCTGCCTACATGGCTCCCGAGCAGGCACGCGGCAAGACGGTGGATAAGCGGGCCGACATCTGGGCCTTCGGCTGCGTGGTTTACGAGATGCTGACGGGCAAGCAGCTCTTTCATGGCGAGAATGTCTCCGACATTCTTGCAGCGGTGTTGAAAGAGGAACCGGACCTGGATCGAGTACCCGCGAAGGTGCGGCGGTTATTGGAACGATGCCTGGAAAAGGATCCGAAGAAGCGGCTGCGGGACATCGGGGATTGGGCGCTGTTGCTTGACGAGACTAAACCCGCCAAAGACCCAACACGTCCGCTTCCCTGGATCGCAGCCGCCGTCGTGCTGACTCTGACACTTGCCACGCTCGGATTCGTCTATTTTCGCGAAGGCCCACCGATGGTGACGCCAAATATTGAGCTAACGATCGTTCCGCCGCGTAACTCGCTGCTAGCGCCGGTAGGCGGAATGATGTCACCGCCCGAGATGTCGCCCGATGGATCAGCAGTGCTTTATCGCGCTGCGCAGGGCCTTTTCGTGCGCCGCCTGGATTCACTGGAGCCAAAACTCGTGGCTGGCTCTCAGGCTGCGGTAAATCCGCCATTTTGGTCTGCGGACTCTCGGACCGTTGTGTACCTCAGGTCGGACGGTACGTGGGTCAAAGTCCGGATTCCGGATGGCGCGCCCGAGACCGTGAATGCCATCTGAGCCGGGTGGCAGAGGCGGAAGCTGGAGCGACACCGGCGACATTCTTGTTGGAGCTGGCCAGAGTCTGGAACTTCTACCGGCTGGCGGTAAATCGGTGCACCTGGATATACCAGCGCTAAAAGAGGGGTATTACTCGTCTCCAGAGTTCTTACCAGGAGGCACCGATTTCCTGTTCCGGTTCACGCCACAAAATGGCGAAGGGAGTGCGACCTACTTGGCCACGCTTCGTGAAGCCAGAGCAACCGAGCCCGTCCTCCTGTTGAAGAGCGATACAGCCGCGCACTACACACCTGCTGGCGGTGGGCGGCTTCTCTTTGTCCGCGGCGACAATTTGTATGCGCAGAGGCTGGAT
>JBEKBK010000271.1:0-10877 GCA_050015435.1 Bryobacteraceae bacterium | reverse complement strand
GATCGCCCTCGCTGACTGCTAGATGTTCGCGGATCGTTTGTTCAAGGTCCGAAGGCACGCCGGTGAATTGAATGCTCTTAAGTCGGGGCACAACCTGCTGCGGTGTCGGCGCGGTTGCACGGGGTTGCGGCGTGGCGATTGCCGCGGGTGGAGCAGGCGCTACGGGAGCCTGATCGAAGCGGATCGCGACCTGCACCGGGGATGGAGGCCGGGGATCCGTTGCGTAGTGCCACTTGAGCACGCTCTGCAAGGCTGCTTTACGAAGATCGTCAGGTCCGCTCAACACCCGAACGTCGGAGACTTCTCCCTTCGAATCGAGGCTCGCCTCCACCACCACGGTTCCCGTGGATTTTCCTCCTGCCGGATAAAATACGGGCTCGCGATGCATTAACCGCGCGCCGGGGTCAACAGAAATGCCCGGCCCATCCGCGACGAAAAAGCCGTGCGACTCCTGCGTGGTTTGAGCGGGGCTCTGAAGAGGAAGAAGCCAGACCGCCAGCCTCGCGGCGATCAGGACCGCTGAG
The DNA here is from genome assembly GCA_050015435.1 of Bryobacteraceae bacterium. Lineage (GTDB taxonomy): Bacteria > Acidobacteriota > Terriglobia > Bryobacterales > Bryobacteraceae > Palsa-187. The sequence goes on along the minus strand of JBEKBK010000271.1, from coordinate 10,353 downwards.
CAGGCGCTCATGAAACAGGCAACCAGTCGGGATTTGGACATCGGAGTCTCCTTGAGTACGGCCGCCACTCGCACGGCGAGCTGGCGTTTCTTGAGAAATAATGGCGCCGGAGCGACGTCCGGCTGGAGTCTTTGCGCCGCCACGGCCACCAGAGCTTCCAGATAGCGTGTGCGATCGCTGGTCAAGCGGATCACTTCCATGTCGACCACCTGCTCGCGAGCCAACTGAATCCGGCTCAACACGAACCAGATGGCGGGATGAAACCAGAGCGGAATGCGAATCAACTCTTCCGCCAGCACGAACAGCCAATCGCGGCGTCCGACGTGGATCAGCTCATGCAGGGCAATCGCTTCGCGCAGGTCCGGGTCAAGGTGGCTGATCCGGTCCGGCAACAATATCGCGGGACGCAGCCACCCATAGGTGACGGGGCCCGCGATCGCGTCGGAAACAAACCAGCGCACCCTCGGTCCACGAAATCGGATTGGGGCGTCAGTCTCGAGAGCAGACCGGCGGTAACGGCCTAAGCGCAAGAACCCCGCCGCAAGCCACAAGGCCCGCAATGCCGAACCCGCAACTACCAGCCCCAGCAGATACTCCGGCTTCCACCGGAAGCTCGCCCGTTCGGAAGGCGCTGACGGGATGACCGCCGTCCGGGTATCGATCGACACGCCGCTGGAATCGCCAGGCGGACGTTGCGTCCAAGGCTGCACTGCTGGCAGCAACAGAGAGATCGCCAAAATTCCTTGCCAGAAGACCAGGCGTCCGCGCGGATGCTTGAGGGTGAGCGCCGCCAGTGCGCCAACCGTTACCAGAATGCAAACCTGGGCGCTCCAGATAAGGACGTCGTCGAGCAGCAGGGATGCATTCATTTCGGCCTCCTCGGAGTGGAGGCCTTAGGAGTGGAGGCCTTAATGGTCCGGCGAATTTCGTCGAGGTCGTTTTCGGTCAAGTGCTCGCCTTCGACCAAATGCACCAGCAACGGTTCGGCCGATCCGTTGAACACGCGGTCGACGAATTCCCGGACCATCGACCGAATCACCTGCTTCTGCGGCTGGCTCGGGCGATAGACATAGGCACGGTCCTGTTGGTGCTTCTTGAGATAGCCCTTCTGCTCCAGGATGTTCATCATGGTCATGACCGTGGTGTAGGCGATCCGTCGTTTTTCAAGAAGTGCCTCATAAACCTTCCGTACTGTGGCGTTTTCCAGCCGCCAGATGACCTTCATGATTTCGAGTTCTTGTTCGGTGAGGGTGGGCTTCGCTGGTCGCATACTAATAAATTAGTACTAGCTGCATCGGATGTCAATAGGAATTTAAGCCGGTAATGCATACTGAGGTATGGAACGTGCACGGCAGGAGGGCAGAGAACGCAATATGAGCTCGAACGCCGCCGAAGTCTTTCTACGATCCTACGATTCGAGACAGATGCCGCGATACACCGTAGGTCAAATCGCGACGTATCTTCGAGAACCCGAATCGACGATTCGGGCATGGTTCTTTGGAATGCCGTACGGCAAGAAGCCGCACATCCGCCATTTCAAGCCAATTCTTAGGCCAGCGGGGCGGGATCTGCTGTCGTTCTTTGATGCCGCATCGGCTCACGTTCTGCTGGCGCTCAAGGCCAAAAAAGTGAGCACAGAGGACATTCGCGCCATCGTGCAAACGCTTGAGAATCTACCCGAACGATCGCTTCCCGTTATTAGGACGGAATTTCTACCTCTTTGGAAAAAACGTCGTCATTAAGCAAGCTGGGCAGAGGCTCAGCCTTACTCGCAGGGGCCAACTTGGCTTCCGCCACGTGATGGATAGGTTCCTTAGGCGTCTTGAATTGGATGAAGATAAGATGCCGGTCCGGTTTGCTCCCATCATCGATCTGAACAGAAAAGCGCGCGCTTATATCGTCATGGATCCGAATCTGTCTGGCGGTAGACCCGTTATTAAAGGAACTGGGATAGCAGCAGAGATTATTGCCGAGAGGAGAAAGAGCGGGGAATCCATCGCGAGATTGGCCAAGGACTACCGCTTGAGTAGACGTGCCATCCAAGAGGCGGTCGAATACTCTCAGCAGCGAGCCGCCTGAGTACAGGTTTTTGTTAGACCGGAACCTTGGCGCTTACGAGCTATAGGGACAGCTTTCGCAAGGAGGGTTAAATGTCACCTCCCACGATGACGTGTTCCCCGATCCAAGGGAGCGTGATCCCTGGATTTTCTACTGGGCCGGCAAGAATGGGTACGTGCTGGTAACCGCCGACTTGAGCTTTAAGGCGCTATTTACGCATCAAGCGGCTATCAACTTGGGCTCCACAGCGGTCTTGTCGTTCACTGGCAGTACGTATAACTCAGCCAAACGTGGCGAGGCGTTCCTTAGGGGCAAGGCTGGCATATTTCGGATGCTAAAAAAGCAGACGCGGCCTTTCATCGCGACCATTTGGCTAAGGGGTGAAGTCCATCTGGACAGTGCCCATCCGAGTCCGAACCGGAAGAGAGTGGATCCGCGAGATTGGGAGAGTTATGAACGCGTCTGCAAAGAAGAAGGAATCGAACCAGAACGACCGGAAGCGAATCCCTCCCCAACTTAGAAAGGCAACCCTCGCGCACCAAGCTTGATCCACATGTGGTGAAATAGAAGTTACTCCCCACATCTGGAGGATTCAGCCACATTGAACCCAGCAGTTCTCGCCCTGGAAGACGGCACGGTCTTCGAGGGTCACAGTTTTGGTGCGCCCACCGAGCGTTCGGGTGAAGTTGTGTTCAACACCGCGATCACCGGTTACCAGGAAATCTTCACGGATCCCTCGTATGCCGGGCAAATCGTCGTGCTGACGAATCCGCAGATCGGCAACTACGGCGCGAACGAGTCTGACAACGAGGCAGTCCGGCCTTACATCGAAGGCCTCGCGGTCCGCGAGTTTTCGCCACTGGCGAGCAACTGGCGCGCGGATGAAACCGCTCAAGAGTTTCTGACGGACTCTTCCGTTCCGGTGGTCACAGGGATCGACACGCGCGCCCTGGTGCGGCATCTCCGATCGCGCGGCGTGATGCGCGGCGTTTTATCTGCGACGTGTACCAATCCGAGGGAACTGATTGAACGCGCGCGGCAATCGCCGTCCATGGCGGGTTTGGATCTAGCCACGCGCGTCTCCACGAAAAATCGTTACGAGTGGAATAAAGGCGCGGAGCGGTGCTCGCCTTCCGATCTGACGGGCCAGCCCGCCGAGCCACGATTTCACGTGGTCGCCTACGATTACGGCATGAAGCGCAACATCCTTAGAAGGCTGGTGCAGGTTGGCTGCCGCCTGACCGTAGTCCCGGCCGGCACTACCGCGGAAGACGTGCTCGCGCTCAAGCCCAACGGGGTTTTCTTATCGAACGGCCCGGGCGATCCGGAGCCGCTCGAATACCAGGCCGCCCAAGTGCGCAAGCTGATCGGCCGCGTCCCGATTTTCGGAATCTGCCTCGGCCACCAGATTCTCGGCCTGGCGCTCGGCGGGAAAACCTACAAACTGAAGTTCGGGCATCGCGGCGCGAATCACCCGGTTCTGAATAAGGTCACCGGCAAAGTGGAGATCACGTCGCACAATCACGGCTTCGCGGTCGATCCTGAATCGCTGCGCCTCGACCATATCGAAATTACCCACACCAATCTGAACGACGAAACCCTCGAAGGGTTCCGGCATCGCGAGCATCCGGTATTTTGCGTCCAGTATCACCCGGAGGCGGCGCCCGGTCCGCATGACTCGCGCTATCTCTTCGACGATTTTGTAAAGTTGATGGAGCGTTAATGCCGCGCCGCAACGATCTTCACCGCATCCTGATCGTCGGGTCCGGGCCCATTGTTATCGGCCAGGGCTGCGAGTTCGACTACTCCGGCGCGCAAGCCTGCAAAGCGCTGCGTGACGACGGCTACGAAGTCGTGCTGATCAATTCCAACCCGGCAACGATCATGACAGATCCGGACCTGGCCGATCGCACGTATGTCGAGCCCCTTAGCGTGCAATTCGCCGAGGAAGTGATTCGCCGCGAACGGCCCGATGCCCTCCTGTCGACCGTGGGCGGACAAACCGGCTTGAATCTGGCAGTCGATCTGGCGGAGGCCGGGGTTCTCGACCGTTACAGCGTCGAATTGATCGGGGCGAAGGTCGGCTCGATCAAGAAGGCGGAAGACCGGCTGCTCTTCAAAGATGCGATGCGGAAAATCGGTCTGGAACTTCCTCAGTCGCAGTTGGTCAACTCCGTGGAGAACGGCCTCGAGTTCGCCGCGCGCATCGGATACCCGGTGATTCTGCGGCCGAGTTTCACGCTAGGTGGAACCGGAGGCGGCATCGCCTATCATCGCGAGGACCTGGAAGAAATTCTCGAGCGCGGAATCGACCTGTCGCCGGTGCACGAAGTTCTGATTGAGGAGAGCGTGCTGGGGTGGAAGGAATTCGAGCTGGAAGTGATGCGCGATCTCGCGGATAATGCCATCATCGTCTGCTCGATTGAAAATTTCGATCCAATGGGCGTGCATACCGGCGATTCAATCACGGTGGCGCCCGCCCAGACCCTCACTGATCGGGAATATCAAATGATGCGCGACGCCTCGCTCGCCTGCCTGCGCGAGATCGGCGTCGATACCGGCGGATCGAATGTCCAGTTCGCCATCGATCCGCAGACCGGACGCATGGTGATCGTGGAAATGAATCCACGCGTTTCGCGCAGCTCGGCGCTGGCCTCTAAAGCGACCGGATTCCCGATCGCCAAGATTGCCGCCAAACTGGCCGTGGGTTACCGGCTCGACGAAATCAAGAACGACATCACGCGCAAGACGCCCGCTTGCTTCGAACCCACACTCGACTACGTGGTCGTCAAGATCCCGCGCTGGCAGTTTGAAAAATTCCCTGGCGCGGAACCGGTACTTGGTACGCAGATGAAAAGCGTCGGCGAAGTCATGGCGATTGGCCGTACCTTCAAACAAGCCCTCGGCAAGGGCCTGAGGAGCCTCGAGACCGGCAAATCCGACGGCGCGACCAAGTATCTCGACGATCTGATCCAGCCGCGGCTCATCACTCCGAATCCGGACAGGCTCGGTTACGTCCGCTACGCATTTGAGCGCGGCTACACCGAAGAACAGGTGCATTCGTTCACGTCGATTGATCCTTGGTTTCTCCGCCAGGTCCGGGAAATGGTGGACCTGGAGCGCGAGGCGGGATTGCTGACGCTCGAAACCGCGACCCGCCGACAGTTCTCGGATGCAAAGCGGGGCGGGATTTCCGACTCGCGCCTGGCCCGGATGTGGGGCGCTGACCAAGCCGCGGTCCGGGCGCGACGCAAAGAACTGGGCGTGACCGCGGTGTTCAACCGAGTGGATACATGCGCGGCCGAATTTGAGAGCTTTACGCCGTATCTGTATTCGAGCTACGAGTCGGAGTGCGAAGCTTCGCCGTCCAGCCGCAAAAAAGTGATGATCCTGGGGAGCGGCCCCAATCGGATCGGCCAGGGAATCGAGTTTGACTATTGCTGCTGCCATGCGTCTTTCGCCCTTCAGGAATTCGGAATCGAGTCGATCATGGTCAACTGCAACCCGGAGACTGTTTCGACCGACTACGACACCAGCGATCGCCTCTACTTCGAGCCGTTGACGCTCGAAGAAGTCCTGAACGTTTGCGACACCGAGAAACCGGACGGCGTAATCGTGCAGTTCGGTGGACAGACTCCGCTGACTCTCGCGCTTCCGCTGAAGGGCTGCGGCGTACCCATCATCGGTACAGATCCTGAAAACATTGACCTGGCGGAGGATCGCAAGCGCTTCGGAAAACTGCTCGACGATTTGCAGATCCCATCGCCCGAGAACGGGTCCGCGACTAACGTCACGGAAGCTTGCGCCGTTGCCCGCTCGATTGGTTTTCCGGTGCTGGTGCGCCCCAGCTACGTGCTCGGCGGGCGGGCGATGGTGATCGCCTATGACGAGGACACGGTCCGCCGGTACATGCAGGAAGCCGTTGTTTTCTCGCAGGACCGGCCGGTGCTGATAGATCGTTTCCTGGAAGATGCGACCGAAGTGGATGTGGATGCGCTGGCGGATGAGAGCGGGGCGGTGCTGATCGCGGGCATCATGGAGCACATCGAGGAAGCCGGCGTGCACTCGGGAGATTCGAGCTGCGTGCTGCCCGCCACTTCGCTCGCGGAACCGGTTCTGGCCGCCATCCGCTCCTACACCGAACGCCTGGCGAGAGCCTTGCACGTGATTGGATTGATGAACGTCCAGTACGCGGTCAAGGATGGCACCGTGTACGTACTCGAGGTGAATCCACGCGCGTCGCGAACCGTGCCGTACGTGAGCAAGGCCACCGGTGTACCCTTGGCTAAAATCGCCGTAGGATTGATGCTGGGCCGCAAGATCGAGGATTTCACGGATCACAAAGGTGTTCTGCCGGTGCCGCAGTTCTTTGTGAAGTCACCGGTTTTTCCTTTCAATAAATTTCCGGGCGTGGACCCAACGCTTGGTCCGGAGATGCGCTCCACCGGAGAGGTGATGGGCGTCGGGAAGAACTTCGGCGAAGCGTTCGCAAAAGCGCAACTGAGCGCCGGCACACCGCTGCCGGATCGGGGACGGGTATTCTTGAGTGTGAACGATCGGGACAAGCTGGTCGCGGTGGCGCTCGCCAAGCGGTTCACCGACCTGGGATTCGAGGTGACCGCTACGCGCGGCACGGCGGCGGCGATTCGCGCGGCCGGGATGGCGTCCAAAACAGTGTTTAAGGTAAACGAAGGCCGGCCGAATGCCGTGGATCTGATCAAGTCCGGGTCGATCGATCTGATCATCTATACCGCCACCAGCGGCGCGCACGCCTTCACCGACGAAAAAGCGATCCGGCGCAATGCGGTGACTTATCGTGTGCCATGCATCACAACGATGAGCGGAGCCCGGGCTTCAGTGGAGGCCATCGCGTCCCGGCGCCGTGATCCGATCCGTGTTTGGAGTTTGCAGGAGATCCACGGGGAGCAGGTTGAACCGCTTTCCGCTGCTAACCAGCGCTGAAGCATGCCGCAGACCCTTCGCAAAGACGCGCCGAAATCCGAGCCCAAGAAAGGTTCGCTTGATCCAGCGGCCGAGTTGTACCCCGAAATTTCGGAAGAGCCGCTAGGGCCCAGAGTGACCGCTATCCTGATTTCCTACAATCGGGCGGCGGCGTTGCGTCGAGCCGTTCAAGCGCTTGAACGATCTCGAGACCGGGAACGGCTGGAAATCCTGGTGGTGGATAACGGCAGCCAGGATGAAAGCCCGCAGTTGGATATCGACTTTCCGGAGATCACCCTGATGCGCTTGCCCCATCACTTCGGCGCGACCAAAGCGATGAACATCGGCACCCGCACGGCCAAGGCCGAGATTTTATTTTTCCTGTCGCCGTGCGTCGAGGTGGAGCCGGACACGGTAACGAAGCTCGCGGACCAACTGGAACTGGAGGCCGATTCGGCGGCGGTGTGTCCTCTTTTAGTGGATGCCGAGGGACGCGCGGTGTCCCGCGATCAGAAAATGCCCACCAGCGCTGCGTTCGCCGCCGCGTGCCGGGGTGAGGATCTGCCTGGCGGTCCGCTCGACCTGACCCAGGAAAGCGTCGCCGTGGAGTATCCCGGAATCGACGCCTTGATGGTTCGGAAACAGTTCGTCAGGGGAATGAATTACTTTGACGAACGCTACGGCCACTGTTGGGCGGACGCCGACCTCGCGATGCAAGCGCGGAACGCGCAGAGAAAGATCCGGATTTTTCCGAAGATCCGGGCTATTTATCGTCCCGAATCGGACCCGCTGGCAGGAGAAGCGATCGTTAAAGCGGATTGCATCTTAGGCGCGGCCCATTTCCTGGGCAAGTACAACGGCTTCATGGCCGGTCTTGGCTTCCGGCTTGCGGCGATCTTTCGGGCGCTGTTCCGGCTCAACTTGGGCCAGGTCAGTTCACTGGTCAGCGGTCAAAAGCTGGACGGCAACCAAAACGGATAAGTCCGTCTTTAGGACTTCTCGGGTTTTTCGCGTAGTACCCTAACTTTCTTCTCATCTTCACCCGATACAACAGGAGCAGGTCACACGCACATGCATATGGACGCCTTTTTGTGGATGTTCCTTCCGGTTTTCGTCGCGGCGGGGAGCGCTTTGTTGTCGTTCTGCATCATGCAAGCGAAGATGGAGGTCGCACTCGCCAAGGAGCGCGAATCGCTGGCTGAGGCACGCTCGACGATCAGCTCTCAGAAAATCACGCTGGAGGAGCGGATCAAAGCCACGGAAGAGGCCACGAAGCGGCACGCGCTGGACGAATTCATGCAGGATTTCCGCGTCGAGGAGCGAAGCTATGTCCGTGAAAGCAAGTCACTTTCTGCTTCCAAAAAGACCATGGTCATGCAGGAGCGGCTGTTCTTCCGCAACATTCCGCTCTCGAACTGGATCGAGCGCGAAATGATCGTTGAAGAAGGCCGGGACCTGGACCAGATCGCCAAGGAATCTGTTTTTTCGACGGTGGCTTTGGGCGGCGAGGAACGCACGCCCATCTCTAAGGAACTCGCCCGCACAACGAAGCCCGGCGCGGCTGATAATAATGAGTTTCTTCACCGCTTGGCGGGCGGTGCCGGCCCTGTGCGGGCTAAGTTCCTGGATGATTTGGACCCCGAAGACGACGATATCGCGGAGCCCACGGCGTTGGTCGCCACGCACGCGATTGCCTTCGGCGCCCAGTAAGCATCCCTGAAGGCGTGTAAACCACTGGAAAACAGACCCGTCCTGAACGTTATGATGGGGCTGATGGCCGAACCTCGGTTGGCGGAGGATACTCAGTCCGGGGTCTTGGCCGATTTCGGCAAATGGATGACGGCCGAGCAGCGGCGCATTTACGCCTTGTGCCAGCGGTTTCTACAAGATCGCGACGAGGCAGACTCGGCGACTCAAGACGTATTCCTAAAGGCCTATCAGGCGCTCAAGCGAGATGACGCGAAGGATCTGGACGACCCGGCTCGCTGGGTGACGCGGATCGCGGTGAACACATGCCTGGACCGGCTGCGCTCCAAGAAATGGCAGTTCTGGAGGCGGCGGCCCTCATCGGAAGATGAGCAGGCTATTCTGGGTATGGCGGCGTCGACGGCTCCCGATGCCGAACGCCGTTATTTCGCGACCGAGGTAGGCGCGCGACTGGATGCGGCCCTGGAAAAATTGTCTCCACGCCAGCGAGCCGTGTTCATGCTGCGGCATTTCGAAGATATGAGCCTGGAGGAGATCGGCGGCGTTCTGGGCTTGGATGTAGGGACCGTAAAAGCCCACATGTTCCGCGCGGTGGGCAAGCTTCGCACCGAGTTGCGCGACCTCTATGGAGGGATCAAATGAGCGAGCATTTGAACTACGACCAGTTAATCGATCAGCTCTACGGATTGTCTGAGAACCACGCTCACCTGGAAAACTGCCACGATTGCTCGCGGCGCTGGGCGGAACTGCGAGAACGGCGAGCGATGCTGGCGGTCCCTGAAGAAATGCCCTGGGAGCGGCTGGCAGCGCAACGGCGAGCGATTTATTCCCGGCTCGGGGAGCAGCCTCGGAAGCCAATGCGATGGGTCCCCGCTGTGGCTGCCGGGTGCCTGCTGGTGATCGGCGCGATCTTGTACCGGCCCGCGCAGCCCGCGCACCAAGACTCCGGCGACGCGCAATTGTTTTCGGACGTGTATTCGATCGAGCAGTCGACCGAGCCGTTGGCGGCTGCCCCGATCCACGCGCTTTTTGAGGATAATCAATAAAGTATGACCAAATGGTGGATGGTTGTCGCGTTGCCGGTGGTGCTGTGCGCGCAATCGTCTACCGGCTCGCAGCCGGTGCGTAGCCCGCAGGCGGGGCGAGGGATGATGCGGCCCTGGTGGGACAGCAACGTCACGCGGGACCTGAATCTCTCGGATGCACAAACCAAGCAGATTCGGACCACTGTACAGGAATTTCGCGGCCGCATGATGGATCTTCGGGAAACCGTGAACAAAGCTGAAGGCGATCTTCAATCCGCTTTCAACGAGGATCCCGTGGATCAGAAGAAGGCTAACGACGCGATCGACCACTTGGTAGCCGCGCGCGGGGAATTGATGCGGGCGACCTCGCAGATGGATCTTAAGCTCAGAACCGTCCTGACAGCGCAGCAGTGGCAGGAATTGCAGAACCGTCAACGGTCCTGGCCTGGCCCGGGACCGGGACGCCGGCGTGGTCCAGGCGCAGAAGGTGCTTCGACGGCTCCGACCAAAGCAAATCCGTAACCCGATCTGCATTCCAACCGGCATCCTGCCGATAAAGAGAACGAGTTGACTTTGTCACACCGATCACGGTATGTGTGAAGTGTAGGGCGCGGTAGCCAAG
>JBEKBK010000270.1:0-10919 GCA_050015435.1 Bryobacteraceae bacterium | reverse complement strand
TCCGACCGGCCGGATCCCCACTGGATCTCCCTCTGCGCGGCCGCCAGGTCGCGCTAGATGTAGGCCAACTGTAGCAAGTCTCTATGCAGGATGGCGGAATCGATTTTCTGGGAGACGGCTAGCCGGGCTGTCGCCTTGGCTTCGTCGTAGCGGTCCAGGCGGATGTAATCGTTAACCAGATTGCCGTAGGAAACCGCAATTTTCGGCTCCAGGACGATGGCCTTCTGTTCTTCCTCCGCCGATTTTTCGAACTGTCCGGCGTTGGCGTACTGCACGCCCAGATTGACGAAAGGGGACACATCGCGCGGATAGGCCTGGACGTATGCCTGGTATGCTTCGATGGCCTTGTCCAGATCCTGAGTCACGTAGTTGTAATACTGGCTGAAAATATAGAGCCGCTCGTGCTCCGTGACACGGTCGATAAGAGAGAAGGCCTTCTTGGTGAACTCGATACCCCTCTCCCTTTCGCCGGCATTGCTGTACATGACAGCCATGTGCGCATAGGCGATGACGAAGTTCGGATCCAGCTCCACGGCGCGCTCGTAATGCGGAATCGCCGCCAGCCAGTTGCCCTGGCTCTTCTGATCTTCGCCAAAGCCGTATACCTGGAAAGCTTCCAGTGAAGAAGTGGTGGCCTGCTGGAAAAAGTAGTTCAGCTTCTGAATGGAGGCCAGCGATTCGCCCAGCTTGGCGCGCAGTTGGTTGGCGGCGGTGGCCACCGCCTTCAGCACATCTTCCTTGCTGCCAGCTTCAGCCTGTTCGCGCGCCAGCGTCTCGCCGGTATGGCAGTTGGTGGCCTCCAGCGCGATCACGTATGCCTTGCCCAGGCTGCCGATGGAGCCTCCGATGGTGGCTTTGTCGCCCGCCCGCTCGCAGATCTCGCGCGCCACGGCGTTGGTGACGCGTTCGTCGGGATTTCGGCCCATGAACTGCAAGCCGGAACGCACCTCGCCGTCGTCCATGATCTTCAGGAACGCAATTGCTCGAGCTGAATGGCCAGCGCCTGGCGTAAAGCGCCGTCGAAAACCGCGTCTCCCGTGGTATTGGCGAAATCCGCCATCACCACCACGTCGCGATCCGTGAGCGGCGGGCGCCGGCTCATCTGCCACCAGAAAATTCCTGCCGCGATCAGAGCGAGCGCGGCTACGGCGGCCACGGCATATTGCTTCGTGTGGCGCGGCGGCGGTGGAAACTGCGACGGCGGAATGGCCACGCGGCCGGAGCCGGATTCGCACTCCACGCGTTTCAGATCGGCCCGCAAATCCGCCGCCGATTGGTAGCGCATCTCGCGGTCCTTTTCCAGCGCTTTGTAGACGATGCGCTCCAGCTCCCGCGAAATCTTGGGATTCTTTTCGCGCAGCGGCGCGGGAGGTTTGGTCAGCAGGCCTTCGAAGATCACGGCGTTGGTGGGACCGTCAAAGGGCAGCTTGCCGGCGGCCATTTCTTACAGCACCACCCCGAACGACCACAGATCCGTGCGCGCATCCACATCTAATCCGCGCGCCTGCTCCGGCGACATGTAAGCGACGGTTCCCATGGTGGTTCCGGGAGTGGCGAGGATCTGCTGCGTCATGGTGACGCTGTCGGCGGAAGTGACCGGCTCGCGCTGCTTAGCCAGCCCGAAGTCCAGAACTTTGGCGTGGCTGCGGGCCGTCACGAAGAATTGGCCGATTTGATATCGCGATGCACGATGCCCTTGGAATGCGCGGCATCCATCGCGTCGGCAATCTGGATGCCCAGCGCCCGACCGTTTCCTCGTCCAGCGGACGGCCGGCGATGCGGTCGCGCAGCGTCTGCCCTTCGAGCAGTTCCATCACCAGGTAGGGCTGGCCATCAGCCGCGCCCACGTCGTAGATGTCGCAGATATTGGGATGGCTGAGCGCCGACGCCGCGCGCGCCTCGCGTTGAAACCGATCGCGGGCGGCATCGTTGGCGAAGCGGTCGGGCAGAACCTTGATGGCCACCTCGCGGTTCAGCCGCGCGTCGCGAGCTTTGTACACCTGACCCATTCCACCTTCTCCGAGCGGCGCCAGGATCTCATAGAGATGCGACGGGAAACCGCGTCCGCTGACGAGTGGGTTTTCCCCGCAGGCACCAAGAGCGGTTCACATCGAAAAGTCGACGCTGAAGAAGAAACATCCGAAAGCGGCTAAACTCGCGGGATTGGCGCCCTTCCCGCTTTACACCTTCCACCACACGTGCCTCACCATGGACCCGTACACGTTGGCTTATCTCGCCGGCCACAGCGACTTCTCCACCACGAAACGATATGTTCACCGCAGGCGCACACGGTTCGAGAAGCGATGGAACGTGCCCGAGTAGGACAGGGTGGGCACAGTTCTGGGCACAAAAGCGAAGTGCCTGCTGAAACGCAGGGACCTTTGATCGCGCTAATTCAATGAAACTGGGAAAGATAAGTGGTCGGGGCGAGTGGATTCGAACCACCGGCCTCCTGGTCCCGAACCAGGCGCTCTAGCCAGGCTGAGCCACGCCCCGAGAAAGCTGCCTCGTTTGTTCGGGGTTAAGTTAACAGACGACTACCCAAACAACCGCGACACCAGTTTACCATCATTTCGACCAATGCTACGGCTTCGCGGCCCCGGGTGGCGGCGGATCGTCCGGAGCGCCCGTACCCGAAGATCCGAGGAATAGTTTGCGGCCGTCCGGATACGTGATATTGCGGCCGTTGGCGCGCAAAAGAGAATGGTCCCGCGCCTGATATCCGTCGACTACGATCTCCGTGCCCACCTTCAGACTTTCTCTTGTGACCCCGCGCCGGAGCAGTGAGTTCGGACTTCCACCTTCCACCATCCAGATTTCCTTCTGTCCGGCCGTATTGGTGACCTCGATGTGGATCCACGAATGGGGGTTCACCCATTCCACCTTGACGATTTTGCCTTTCAAAAGAACCGGGCGGTTTGCGTCAAATTCCCCGCCGAAAGCGTGATGGGCTGCCGCCGGGGGAACTGCCATGAAAAGCGCGCCCGCGGCGATCAATGCTGTGTTCAGAATCGACGACCGAACTCTCGTGCTCATAAAATCATTTACCAGCGTGTGCCTCGGCTTCTTCTTTCTCTCGCATCCGCGCGCCGCTCAAAATGTCAGAAAGGGCATAGTTGGCTTCATGGCACGCATATTCATAAACGTGGGAATCGGTGGCCGGCCAGGTGTATTCTCCCGTCCATGGCTTCGCCCACGTTTCGGGATCTTCCGCGGTGAAGCGGTAGAGCAACGTTCGGGAATCGACGCGCGTAAAACGCTCGACGACGTGCAGATTTTCCGTGGAACCCCTGAATCGTGTCTTGTCCGTAAAATTGGTCGTATCCACCACCAACGTGTCGCCTTCCCAGTGTCCAACCGAGTCTCCCAGCCACTTACGAATCTTGCCGGGCAGGTGCTCCGCGTTCATTCGCACCACCCGGACATCATGCACCATCTCGGTCAAGATCATCACCGAATCGCGGGTCTGCACGATCTGATGGAGATTGTTATAGAAGTAGTCGGGCAAAGCCGGCGGTCCGGCGGTGGAACCAAATCCCAGCAGACAACGCTCGCCGAGCGGGCGCCGTTCGGGATCGTCGTACGCGCCGGGCGCTTTTTCCAGCCCCGGATCGTCACTTTCCGTCGCGTCGGACGTGGGCTGCGAGCGCTGGCTCGCCATTCGCTTCTGAGCTTCTGCAGTGTAAGGCGGTAACCGTCCATCCAGCGGATCGACCACGAGTGACGTCCTGACTTGTCCGTCGACCACCGTGTAAGACGAACCTGGATCGAGCCAGCCCCCGTTGTAGCCGCCCACGTTGCCGGCCGCTCCCACGGAGCCGTCGCCGCCCTTGGGCGGAGCGGTGCGGTCACCCGAGATCGCCTGGTCCTGTCGCGCCCTTCGCGCGGCTGCCGCCGTCTCAAGCTTCCGGGCCTCCTCTTTTGTAAGCGTCGCTTTCGCTCCCCTGGGCCTCTCGACCGGCGTCAGTGTAGCGAGATCGTAGGTACCCTGCAGGTCGGGATGACCGTCCGGCATGCGCGGCATAGCCTGACCGAAAAGACTGTTCGAGATCCCCAGGAACGTGGTCAAAACGAGAATTCTAATTCGCACATCGGTACCCTGTCACTTATCCCATCAATTACCCAGCGGTTTCTTACGAAACTTGCCGTACATCAATTCTTCCACAAACTCAGCGCACTTGAAGTCCATGAGCTGCGCGTTCTTCTCTTGCCGGCGGTACAGCGGCATACTAATCTTCCAGGGGCGCGAGAAGACTTCCTTATCCTCGATCGTGGCCTCATACGAAATCACATCCTGGCTGGTTCGCGTGTAACGCTCTACTACGTGAAGCTGGTCGCTGTGATAATTCCCCGACCGGTCGAACCAGCTCTGATCGTTGAAGCCAGTCACGTCGATCACCAGTGTGTCGCCTTCCCAGTGCCCCACCGATTGCCCCATCCACGAATCCACCGGGGGCGGGCCAGGGTCCTTCATAAAGATATTACGCACGGCGCCTGCGTATTCATACGCGATAAAGATCGAGCTTGCGTTCTGAAAAATCTGGAACGGGTACGGCATGTAGGTGGCCCGCGGAACTCCCGGCAAGAAGCATTTGATCTCCGGGTCTTCGGTCAGCCAGTGTTCCTGGTTCTCTTTTCTCTTCGCCAAGGCGGCCGGCAGATAGGGGATTTCGCCGCCTTCGACGACGCCCATCCCCGGCGGAACAGCGCCCACCGCTCCCAGCGCTAATACGGGCGCGGCAGGAACCGGACCATAGGGGCCGGGACGGACGGCCATTGCCGGCCTCGCAACATGGGCCTCCAGGTCGTAATTCGCTTCATTGAGGGCTTGCCAGATTCCGTTCAGATCGGGCTTTCCGCCATCCGTTCTAGGCGCGCGATACGCGGGAGTTTGCGCGTAGGCGGAGGCAGCCGCGACGAGCAGAATCGACATTCCAGCTAATGAAATCGGCAAGTCACATTATCTCAACTTAAATGCACAATTACCTCACTGATCCGGTAAAGCCCATTTCGTGCAAGCGTGCAAGACCTCTTCGCTCTCGGGTAGACCGCGCATCGCGCGCGCAAGGGCGAGCCCTCCAACACAGAGTGCCAGCGTGGCCAGCGCTCTCTCCCGCGCGTTCACGCCGGGGATTTCCGGCGCGTGACTGACAAACTCCTGTATGTAGGCCTCCATGCCGTCAGCCATTGCCTGACGGGTTCGCTTGTCCGACCGCGAGAGCTCCGAGAGGACCGCCGGCAGAGGACAACCGTCCTCAAAACGATCGCGATGGGCAGGGCTAAGATAGCGCGTGACTACCGCCCCGATCCAGTCGCGCGGGCTGCTTGAATCCAGGCCACCGAACCATTTAGCTCTCGTGTCGGCTAGAGTACTTCGCAACACCTCCACGTCCATGGCGAACTTCGATCGGAAGTGCGCGTAGAAGCCGCCGGCCGTGAGTCCGGCCGCCCGCATGACCCGAATCACGCTGGCGGCGGCGAGTCCCTTTCCGCGAATCAGCCTGCTCGCGGCTGCGACGATGCGCCGGTGTGTCTCAGCTTTGGATTGGGTGCGGATGGATGCGGAGGATTTCGAGCTTGACATTTGCATTATGATAATAATATTATGACCGTAATGCTAAAAGCAAGGAAGAAGACAAGGAGCAAATGATGCGACGCGAAAATCGAATCCTGTTGGTAACGAAACTCGGCCTGTCCGTGGCTTTAGTGCTTGCCGTCGGCCGGCCGGCTCTCGCTCAGACCAAGCAAGCGCCCCTATTGCCGCGCGCGCTCGAAGTCGAGATGGCGCTCAATAGCGCCCCCAAGCATCTGCGGGACGGTGCGACGGTGCTGGTGCTGGAGTCCGCTGGATACGTGAAGGCGAAAGAGGGCAACAACGGGTTCACCTGCATGGTGACCCGGATGGATGGGGACGTTTTCCCGGTCTGCTGGGATGAGGAAGGCACGCGCTCGCTGTTGCCCATGTATCTGGATGACGCTGCGCTACGGCTAAAAGGGATGCCGGGCGCGGAGATCGCGCGCAAGATCGCGGAGGGGTTCAAAGAAGGCCGCTATCGCGCTCCTGCAAGATCGGGCGTGGCGTATATGTTGTCGCCGATGCGCTACCGTATCGATGAGAAAGGCCAGGTCTCCCGCACTCCTTCGAATCCGCACGTCATGATTTACGCCCCGTATCTCACGGATGCCGATATCGGAGGGTTGCGCGGGTCGTACGCGTTCATCAACAAGGTTGGTCCGGATGGAATGATCATCCTGCCCGTGGGCCAAAAAGAGCGCGCGGTGATCCTCAATGAATCACGGTCTCTCATTGCCGAGGTGGAGAGTCAGATTGGATTCAAAGCGCCCTAAAAAAAGTTATGGCAGCGTGGGGCCGGCATTCCTGCCGGCGAGCCGTTTTTCTAACCGGCTTCGCTCCGCACGAACCACAAGCCGGCATGAAAGCTGGCTCGCCCACATGGATATTGGCCCTACCCGGCTCGAACCTCAGCGAACCATAGGGACGATCCACTAGTGGACCGTCGCGGTCAATCCTAACAACATACCCGACCTTAGGACCATTGCTTAGACATTCCGCTGGGGTGTTTTTCTCCTCGAAGCTCTCGCCGCAGCACGACTACTTTTTGGAAGAGTTCTGTCGATTTGAGACGCACAGGATATCCATGTTCAAGCGGTCCAGTTCCCTGCGTCGGGCGCTCGCTGTGCGGAGCGAAGCGTAAGATGAAATTCTTAAGCTTGCTCGTCGTATTTGGTGCGGCCCTGCCCGACGCCGAGGTGGCCACCCTTAACGACTGGCCGAGCTACGGTGGCACCCATGCCGCTCTGCGCTATAGCGCGCTCGACCAGATCAACACCGATAGAAACGAGCTCCGGATATTTGATGACCGCGCGGGGGCCAATCCTGACGTCCACGCCGCACCGTTTTAAGCGCCCTAGATCGAACTCCACTGATTGTTGATCCTCCTTTTCAACCAGGCACGGTGCTCAGCTGCTTGCTAGCCAGATCACGCGACGCGCCGGAATGCGCGTCGACCATGCGGATGAGCGCTTGAAGCTTGTGGATATCAACGCTAACAGCGCCCTGAAAGTCCTGGTCCGGGACGGATTTACAGAACTGCAAGCCATGCACCAAGTCCAGCTTCTCTGAAATCAACCAGAAGAATGGGCGCATTTCCGCCGAAGGCATGAGTTCAATAACCTTAGTTCCAGGTTCGCTGAAGAGAAGATTGGCAAGGCCGGCGCCGTGCGGGCTGATGATGAATTCCGCGCCTTGAAACAGCAAGATCTGATCCCGGATGGTCATCCCCTCGAGACAAACAGTTTCGAACCCATATCTCGAGAGAAAAATCTGCACTTGCTCGAGATTATGAATTCTCCGTATCGGCCCCTTTCTTACAACCAGAAGCCTGCGATTTCGTGGGCAACGCAAATCGGCGTACTTGGCGGCAACTCTTTGCTGAAAGTCTTTGAGATAAAACGCGGGAACGTACTGGACCAGATCGCTCTCGACCCAAATCACTTCTCGTGCTTTGATCAGATTCGCCTCAACCTCGACGATCTCTCGGCCGTCGAGGCCGACCGCCCGAAGGCTCTCGCGGTGGTCGAAACACGCATGTATATCCATCGACTTCGGCAATGCAATTTTAAGATCCGAGGAGCGACCCAGCGCGTGGGAGAGAATATCCAAGCCCAGCAAGCCTTCCGCCATCCAGTGATAATAATTTTGAAGATTGCCGTTATAGAACATGAGGTACGAGCCGTCGTAAAAAGGCGCCGCGGCTAGCGCCGCTTCGTCGACCCGCACGCAATCCTTTTCTCTCGACACCCAGGGCGCCATGCCCGGGGGAGCGCCGTGAAGATATCCGAACGCCTTCCACACGCCCGAGCGGTCGAACACCGAACCTTCAGAGAATCTCGACATGGAGACGAATTGATCGCTCCGTCTGACCAGTTTGACGTCCTCGGTGACGCTACCGACCTGTGGGACATGGGCGCTGTTTCCGCAACCCGAATAGAAAGCGCGCCGGTCCGCGTGATCCGCGAATATCGGCGCGTCACGGTCGATCTTGAGACGTGAGGGCCAATAAGAATAGGTGGATTGCAAGAATGCGCCGAACGAAGCCGCGGATCGACTTTCGTCCATCGTGGCTGAGCGGAGGAGGACAACATCTTGACCTGGGGCGCATTCCGGCCGATCCGGTTTCTCCACTTGGAGTGGCGGCGCAGGCTCCGTCGCGGGAGACTGAGCCCCAGCGCCGCCCCTCAACTTTTTTAATGCCGCGGGAGTGAGGCGTTTGGGGTCGAAATACAAAATCCCCTTCAGCATCCAATAGGACGAGCCCGGAGATTCGTCACCATCGAGCCTGGCGCCAACCGATGATAAGTGTGCGGTGACCAGTTCCCCCGGTTCCACAGCGCACGGCAAAACGGCCAACTTTTCGGACCCGCCGGCAAGAGATACTTCAGCTTCGGTTCCGGAGTCCGAGTAGATTCGAATGCCGAAGTCGCCGCCGAACGCCGCTAATCGCATGACGACATTTATTCTTGTCCCCTCGGGCGCATCCGCACGAAATCGGACCATGGTGGCTGATTGCGCCGCCCGCACGCCTGAGACTTCGGGCGGCTGCCAGCCGGAAATGCAAGCCAGTTCGGTGGATAAGGTCACGTCCCGTCCGTCGATCATAAGTGCCGTGGCTTCGCTGCTGATCTTCAGAAACCGGTCTCGCGGCAACCTAATCGCCGCAACGTCCGCGTCTGGCTGGACCTGCCTTGCCAGAGCCCGGGTTGATGTCAGGAAGTCGTCTGCTACATCCTCCCAGGATCGCGGTGCAAAACGGTCGGCGATCTCACGCTCGCGGCTGCGGCGGAGCTCGGGGTCGTCCAGATATCGCGACAGCTTTTCCAGTCCGTCGCAAGCATTGTAAGGGTCGATGTGGTCAACGAGCTTGCCGCCGGCTTCCGGAATACCTCCGACGGCGGAGCATAAGCAGATCTTTCCATGGGCAAGGCTCTCTCCGACCGGTAGTCCCCAGCCTTCGACAAAGCTGGGAAACATGGTGAGCATGCATTTCCGATAGAGCAAGTCGAGTTCGACGTCCGTCGCGTTGTGCACCACCAGGATCCTGCCGCCGAGATAATTGCATGCCTGGAGCTGATCCAGAAAATCCTGGACCAGCCAGCCTTTTCGCCCTATGAACACCAGGCGGGGAATATTCGTGCGGCCAGACCTCACCATCATCTTCCAAATATTGAACAGGTATGCCGGATTTTTCCGCACTTCAATCGTGCCGACGCACAGCACGTAGTCTGTCTCGAGTATTGCGGCAACCGCGTTTGAAAGTTTTGGTTCGATTGGCGCGGAAAGTGAAAGGCCCCGGCCCAAAGGGATGACGTGGATTGGTAACGGATCTAATTCCTGCGAAGCCAAATGCTCGGCCAAGGATGTCTTGTTATATTCCGTAGTGGTCAGCACGAAATCGGCGAAGGTCAGCGCCTCGGTGACACCTTTAGCGAACACCCTGGTGGCGTGAGCCCCGAAATATTCGGGCGCCGTAAATGGCAGGATGTCGTGAATAAATATGCCGATCACCGCTCCGGAATTCTTCAGTAGTTGCAACACTGTGCCCATGCCGCCGGTGTTCCAGAAGGCCCCGATGGTGAGAAAAATATCCCGCGATCGAACCGTGCATGGAAACACGCGTCCGGCCAGCGAGCGAAGCCTGGATTCGATGTCGACCTGGGACCCCGCGCCGGAGCGGATATTCTCGATCACAGCCAGAAGTGCGGATGTTTCGATCTCACAGAGCTCGCGGCGCTTGTTCAGAACAACCAGCCGGACGCGCGGTTCTCTGGCGAGGCCGCCCAGATTGCTGAGAATTTCACATTCGACGCGCTGAATACCGGAAAGCGTCGCGTGATTGAGCAGGTAAGCGAGCAGATCGGATACCTCGACGAACATCGCCGGCGGCTTAGACGGAACTCCGCAAGCACCGTTCCCGTTCACCGCCGGTGTGATCTGCGCTGGGGGTTCGCTAGCCAGATCCGCCTTAGGTCCGGGTTCCGCGAATCGGCGCCAAAATCCCGGGTCGATCCACGGTTCATACGCCGCAAAAGATTGCGCCGTAAATGAGGCGAGAAAGCACTTTTGGGTAGATGGGGCGAGAATGGCGGCCATGCGGCCAAAACTGCTATTGCAAATCGCCAGATAGTCCGCCCGCCGCATCACTTCGAAATCGCGAATATAGGCTGGTCGTTCTTGAGCTGCCGCGCCGAACGTTGGCGAGACAGTCTCGAATTCCTGGAACTTCGGTAGTATCGCGTCAGGTTCATTGGTTGCAACGAATAAGACCGGCTCACGAAGCGTGGGCCAAATCGCCCGCAGCCAGTCGAGGTACCAATCCTCCGGAACAATCCGAAAATATGAGTCGCTCCCCAGGTTGCGATAGTCGCCTCGCCGGATATGCACTGCGACCAGCGTCCGCCGGCCACCTTCCGTCACGGCGTGACGCCACGCATCGATCGCCTCCCGACGTTCGGGAGAAAGCTGAAACAGGTGTCGCAACAGGGGCCGGTGTCTGCGCCAGCATTCGGGAATCTCCTGGAAATATCCTTTCAGATCGATATTGATGGGAGGGTCATCCTGTTCCCATATCTCACGATCGCTTTCCGCAAAACCGGGATAAACCAATTCTGGGAATTCGAGGCCGTCGCAGGGTTCGTCTTCGAGCCCGAAAAGCTGGTTGCCCTCCCATGCGGGAAGGGTCGGAGTCAAACCGTGTCTGAGAGCATACAGCTTCAAGCAGGCGTACCGGAACAGGCGGTTCGCAAAGGCGGCGCCTTCCAGAAAAACAGACATGCTGACGAGGCCGCGGGGCTCGACAGCAAGGTGATTAAACGAGCGAACGACGTCGCTCGCCAGGAAG
>JBEKBK010000269.1:0-10922 GCA_050015435.1 Bryobacteraceae bacterium | reverse complement strand
GGTTCGCGTGTCGCGGATCAGGAATGCGAAAGGATGATCCGCGCGAAAGACGGTTCTACCGGTCGGCGACATGGCGGTCAGGCTGATGGATGCTCCGGTCGCTGCGGCCGCTTCGGTTCCTTCTTCGGATACATCCACGAAGGCTTTGTGAACCACGTCCGAGATCACCAGGTCGCGACGGCCATCGATCCCGGAGAAGTCTGCCGCCGCTGCATCGAAAGCAGCCGGCATGCCCATTCGGGACAAGGTCTCCCGCAGCGAAAACTGCGCATCCGTGCGAAATTTCGGGATCATGATCTCGACCGTCCGGGGTTTGACCTCGGCGAGCCATGCGGTCAGAGTCTCTTGAGTGAGCGATCGCTCCATATCCGCGAGCCCGCTGCCCGGCTTGGGCAAAAGGATGTCGAACGCGAGACTGCCGTCCCCGTACTTCATCTCCAGAATCTGAAGCGACGAAGTTTCCGCGTAGCTAGACATCGTGCGCTGATTCATAAAACTCGCCTGAACAGTCCCGCCCGCATCCAATTTGAATGGCGCTGTATGCGTTTCCTGAGGACGGAATGCGGATTGCCACTTGCCGTTGAAGTAAATTGCGCTGGTGAGGACCAGCCTTGCATTAGGGCCCAGCGAACCCGGACCGAACATTTCATGGATTTTCCCCTCAGTGTGTTCATCCGTCCAGGCATTGATTTCGGCTCGCGCCTGATCCGGGGCTTTTATAAAGTCGAGCAGCGTCAGCGGCGCGCGATAGACATTTTGAATCGTCTGCTTGAACTCTGGTTTTACTGAAAATCCGCGTTGCACCCACAGCCCGTTCGCGTTCAATAAGACGTCACCGCCGGAGTTCGCGGCGTTGGTGACCTGCTCGATCAGTGACGCTGGGGAATCCGTTTGATGCAATACCTTCGTCATCTGTGCCGCCGTCGTCCCGCGTGCCCCTTCCAGAGCCATCGACAGGACCGCCGCAATGCTCAGCGGAGAAAAGATGAGGTTGCGATTCGGGGCCGCGAGCGCCTCGTACGAATCAACCGCGAAACCGGAGACCGGCGAGGCCTTTGAGGGAGTGTTCTGGGCACTCAACAGCGTGGCCACTGCGAAGAGAGCAATACGTGCTCCTGTCATAAATGTCCTCCTGCAACCAAGATGCCGCCATCGGCCTCATCCTTTCAGCCTGCCCGCTCACCGTTATTTTTTGCCCGCTGGTGACAATTCGTGAATCAATCAAGGGGTTTTTTCGGCATCCTGGGCAATACTTGAATTGTGTTGCGCCCCCTCACTGCCATCCTATTCCTGCTGTGTGTCAACTCTTCTCATGCCCAGGTCTCCGCCGGTGCTGGAACCATCGAAGGAGTGGTTTCGGACGCGACGGGCGCCGTGATCCCGGGCGCCAAGGTTACGATCACCAATCCAGTTTCCGGCTTCACCAATTCGGCGACTACTGACGAGAACGGAGCTTTCATCTTCCGGAACGTGCCGCCCAATCCTTACCACATGGAAGCGACGGCTTCCGGATTCAACTCGTCGGCGCGCGACGTCGAGGTCCGCAGCACGGTGCCGGTGAGCCTCAAGGTCACGCTGCAAGTGGCCGGATCGACCACCGAGATCAACGTGGAGGCGACTGGCGCCGACCTGGTGGAAACGGTGGCGTCAGCGCATACCGACATGGACCGCGAGTTGTACTCGAAGCTTCCGCTCTCTTCGGGCGGCGGAATGGCGGACCTGATTACCCTAGCCAGCCCCGGAGTTGCGGCGGATTCGAACGGCTTCTTCCATCCGCTGGGCGATCACGCCCAGAGTTCGCTCTACGTCGACGGGCAGCCGATCACCGACCAGCAATCCAAGCAATTCTCGACGCAAATTCCGATGAATGCCATCCAATCGATGGAGCTGACCACCTCGACTCCCAACGCCGAGTTCGGCGACAAGACGAGTCTGGTGGCGACTGCCGTTACCCGCTCCGGTCTGGGTGCGGCGCGGCCGTTCGGGACGCTGGATACTCATTACGGTTCGTTTGGCGCTTACGGCGAAGACTTCGATTACGGCTTTGGGACGGCAAAGTTCGGTTTCTTCATGGCCGCGGATTCCGGGCGAACAGGCCGTTTTCTGGACACGCCAGAGTTCGACCCGCTGCACGACGTTGCCAACACCGAGACGTTCTTTAACCGCCTGGATTACGCCCCTGGCGCGCGGGACACGATCCACGTGAACTTCTTTCTGGCGCGGAACTGGTTTCAGACGCCGAATACCTATGACCAGGAGGCCGCGGGCCAGGATCAGCGTCAGTTAACCCGCACCTTCAGCATCGCTCCCAACTGGGTCCATACCTTCACTCCCTCGACCGTTATGACCTGGAATCCGTTCCTGCGCGAGGATTTCGTGGATTACGATCCCAGCCGCAATCCATTCGCGGATCAGCCCGCAACCATCGCGGAAAATCGCTGGCTCAAGAATTTCGGTACGCGGGGCGATTTCTCCTGGGTGAAGGGCAAGAACAATTTCAAATCGGGTATTCAACTTGAGCGGACTGCGCTCCATGAGGACTTCCGCTTTGCGATCACTCAAGCGGGTTACGTCGATCCAGCCACTGAACCCGGTCTGGTCCCTTACGATCTCACGGAAGGCGGCCACTACCTCACCTTTGTCGGCGGCGCCAATATTGATGAATACGCCTGGTATGCGCAGGACTCCATCACCGTCGGAAACTTGACCCTGAATGGCGGTCTGCGCGTAGATGTTTATCATGGGCTCTCACACGCTACCGGCGTGGAACCGCGGGGTGGCATGGCCTATCACGTGAAGCAAACCGGCACTGTGCTCCGCATCGGTTATTCTCATACGCTTGAGACGCCCTATAACGAGAACCTGATCCTATCGAGCGCCACCGGAATTGGTGGACTCGCGGTGAACGCCTTCGGCGCATACGGAGCGTCCGCCTTGCGAGCCGGCCGGCGCGACCAATACAACGCGGGACTCGAGCAAGCTATTGGCAAGAGGATCGTCATCTCAGCCGACTATTTCTGGAAGTACACCCACAACGCGTTCGATTTCGACGCTCTGCTCAACACGCCGCTGGTATTCCCGATCTCCTGGGATAAATCGAAGATCGACGGCGTAGCGGCGCGCGTGAATCTGACGCCCATTCACGGCTTTTCGGCGTTCACTTCCATAGGGCATACACGCGCACGTTATTTCGGGCCTGAGACCGGCGGCCTGATTTTCAACTCCCCGATTAATGCCGGGGTGTTCCGCATCGATCACGACCAGGCGTATGAGCAAACCACCTACGTGCGTTACGAATCGCCCTGGAAGAAGAAGCCGTGGGTGGCCCTCACCTGGCGTTTTGACAGCGGCGAAGTAGCGGGAGCCGTCACGGATCTTGCGGATCTTCTGGCGCTGACTCCGGATGAACAGGCAGCGGTCGGCTTCTATTGCGGCAGCCAGGTGGCCACGCTTACGAAGGGAATCACCCAGTGCGGTTCGTCGAACTTCGGAGCCACCCGGCTGGTGCTTCCCGCGCCTGGGACGTACAATCCGGATCATAATCCGACCCGTGTCGCCCCGCGCAACGTCCTCGACCTCGGCGCGGGAATCGACAATCTGTTTGCGAAAGAGCATTACAAAGTGAGGCTGCAGTTTACGGCGACGAATCTCACGAATACTGACTCGCTTTATAACTTTCTTTCAACTTTCTCGGGAACCCATTTTCTGACGCCTCGTTCCTATCAGGTGAACCTGGCTTTCGTGTTCTAACTCCCCAAATGGCACTAGGGAAACCAAATGCACGGTGCGCTCGTCTATAATCGGCGATAGGGCCTAATGGACGAACTTACGATCCCTTCTGGCGAGGAAGCATCTGGACCACCGCAGCACGCGGCCGTCGGAGCCACACTTTCGTGGCTGCGCGACCTGTTTCTAAGCGTTCTGATCGCGGTCGTCGTCATCCTTTTCCTCTATCAGCCGGTGAAGGTTGAAGGAACCAGTATGATGCCCTCTCTGGTTGACCAGGAGCGCATCTTCATCAACAAGTTCATTTACCGGTTCGGCTTAGCGTCCGTGAGCCGGGGAGACACGGTGGTTTTCTGGTTCCCCGGAGATACTACCAAGTCCTACATCAAACGGGTGATCGGCGTCCCGGGTGATTCGGTGGAGGTCGCGGACGGGACGGTCGTCGTCAACGGCCACGCCTTGGCCGAGTCATACGTGCCGGAAGAATATCGCGACCATAGGTCCATGCCGCTACGTACCGTGCCCCTGGATCAGTATTTCGTGCTGGGCGACCACCGCAGTTCGTCGAACGACAGCCGGTCCTGGGGCTGGGTTCCGCGCAGCTACATTTACGGCAAAGCGGTGTTCGTCTATTGGCCGCTCGAGCGAGTCGGCGTCTTACATTAGCGCGGGCCTAGTTTGGAAGATTCTCAAGATCTGCCAAGTCCTTCGCCGGCCCGCAGGCCGCCTTGTTTTCCCGGAAACAAGACAGACTGATCACGGGAACCGCTATTTCCTGAATCTCGGTTATCTGTTTTTCGGCGTAACACGATTCGAACTCGACTCCGGAAATGGAAGTGAGAATCTCAATCCGAATGGGTGGTACGCCCATACGAACGATGTTATTCCGGGTAAGAAACAGATCCGAACTCAGCGCTGGCGCGGCGAACCCGAACTGTCGAAGCGCGCGATCGATTCGGACCGCGTTTTCCGGGCTGATGTTGACCTAAATATCGAGATCGTTGGTGGCCCGGATATGACCATAAATGCCGACCGCGTACCCGCCGATCAGCAGGTACTCAACGCCGTTCGAGTTGAGCGACTTCAAGAACTCTTTGAAGTCCCTCGCTAGCGCTGGTATAGCCATAGAAGGTCCTCCGCGCGAGTTCCAGCGCCCGGAGCCGCTCCTCGACCGGACGGGACAGCCAGTACGCAACCGCGTCGTCCGGATCCGTCAAACGCACCACGGAAAATTGCGTGCGATCCAGCCGAAAGTCCTCGATCGGCTCCTCAGCTCCCGTTCCCATAGGTCCAGTTTACCGCCGGCTGAACAGCCAGCCCAAAATCGTCAGGACCACACTCACCAGCAGGCACGTCACTACGGGAAAATAAAACGTCCCGTTCTTACCGCGAATGACGATGTCGCCCGGCAGGCGTCCGAAACGGATCGGTAAGCGTTCGCCGAGCGTCAGCAACAGCCCGACGCCAACCAGCAACAGCCCCACCACGATCAGCGCCCGTCCCACACCTGTATGATACGGTAGACTGGAACTCGGTCCAGCACGGTGGACCGACCGTGAAAAGGAGTCTTTTGATGCGACGGGTTATGTTTTCGGCTGCTTTCGTGTGCTTCGCCCTGGGGTCTTTCGCCGGCTCCGCTGTAGCACAGACGTTTCCCTATGACCATATCCATTTGAATGTGCCCGATACGGCGGCGGCCGCTAATTGGTACCAGAAAAATTTCGGCGGGCGCCGGATCACAGAGGCTCCGGACCGGATCATGTACGGCAGCACGCGTCTCCTGTTCATTAAGAAAGCGGACGCGAAGCCCAGTAGCGGAAGCGCTGTGGATCACATCGGCTTCTCGTTCGCGGACCTGGACGCCAAGATGAAGGAATTCGAAGCCGCGGGCGTTAAGATCGTCACGCCGGTGCGTGAAGTGCCTATGCTCTTCAAGATCGCATTCGTCGAAAACCCGTGGGGCACGCGCATCGAAGTCGTGCAGGATCCGGAGCTGCTCGGGCTGCACCACATACATATGCGTGGGCCGGACCCGGATGAAGTTTTCAGCTGGCTGCTGGCGAAATTCGGCGGAGAGCGTACGAAGCTCAAAGGCCGCCTTGACGCCATCAAATACCGCGCACCCGGCTTCAGCGACATGTGGATTCTCGTGCAGAAAGGCGACGCGGAACCGAGCGAGGGACACGCCATCGACCACATAGGCTGGCGCTCCACGGGACCGCTCGCCAAGACGATCGACGGCCTGCGAGCCAAAGGTGTGACCGTGACCAGCGAACCGCGCCCGCTGCCGCTCCCGAACGGTCCCACCATCAACTTCTCCTATGTGGCCGGACCGGCCGGCGCGAAGATCGAGATCGTCGAGCGTCCCGGCCTTAAGCCCGGAGAATAGAGGTCGCCGGCGCGTTACCAACCGCGGCTAGGCAAAAATAGCGAAGCCACAGTATTCTCCGGCGGATCTAAGGGATGTATGCTCTAAACGGTTGTTCAGCAAGACCAAGGAGCGTGATCCATGGGCGCTGCACGAAAATCCGACTTGGAGCGCCGTCTCGAGGCTTACTTCGCCACCCTCCGCTCACCCTCTCTGAGGGAGGCGCTAAGGCGTAGCGCGGGCAACTGGCAGCTCTATGCGGCGGTCACCGGCTCCGCCATGGCGATGGTGACCAACGCTTCGGCGTCCATCATCGGCAGCGGCATCCGTGACGTCACGGGAGAACCCATCGCCAGTGTCTTGGCTGCCAAACAACATCTCGCGAGTTCTAAGACCATGCCATTACTGCACGCTGTTAGGGTAGCCATGGCTAAGCGGGAGTCGGAAGAGCGATTAGTGAATCGCGTAGAAATCGGCCGCGCGAGCCAGGTGCAGGCCCCGTCGATTTCGCCCGGCGGTATCGTTCCGCTTGACAGTACGGTAGGCATCATCCAGCCTGGCGAATGGATATCGATTTATGGGAGCAACCTTGCCAGCGAAACAACGATGTCGAACGGCGACTTTCCCACGTCGCTGGCCGGTACCAGTGTGGAGATCAACGGTAAGGCTGCGTATCTCCTGTACGTCAGTCCTGGGCAGCTCAACGTGCAAGCGCCGGACGACACGGCGTTAGGCACGGTGTCCGTTGTCGTGACCGCTCCTGGCGGCAGCGCAACAACCACCGTGACTTTGGCTGATTTTTCGCCCGCTTTCAACCTG
This sequence comes from Bryobacteraceae bacterium, assembly GCA_050015435.1. Classification (GTDB taxonomy): domain Bacteria; phylum Acidobacteriota; class Terriglobia; order Bryobacterales; family Bryobacteraceae; genus Palsa-187. Next base: position 4,009 of record JBEKBK010000269.1, on the reverse strand, counting down.
CTTGACGCCGAAGAATTTGTGTCTGGGATCATTCTCAGGTCGAACAATTCCGGAGCTTACGGCGGAGGAACCTACGATATTCTCGGCCCGACCGGGAACTCCCTTGGCTTTCCTACGGTGGCCGCGAAGGGAGGCGACAGCGTTGAGCTTTTCGGCGTCGGTTTCGGCCCGACCACTCCCGCCGTCCCGGCTGGACAGCCATTCTCTGGGGCAGCGCCCATTAACGACACCATAACCCTTTACATCAATGGTATCTCCATCAACCCGACTTTCGTTGGACTGTCAAGCGCGGGTCTTTATCAGATCAACCTGACAGTTCCGCGCTGCCTTGGCCGGGGTGCGGTTCCCATTCGGGCTTTTGTCGGGGGTGTCGCAACCCAAGCGGGAGCTTTGTTTTCGCTGGATGTGGAGGCTTGTGCGGCCGGTTCCACCAACCCGCTTCCGGGCGGCGGCGGCACGAATCCAGGAGGCGGTGGAACCTTCGGCTTTGGCGGCGGATCAGGGGGCGGATTTGGAGGCGGGTCGGGCGGAGGATCAGGTGGAGGATCGGGCGGCGGGTCGGCTCGACCCGGGCACAAGAAGAAGCCCTACGAACCCAGGCTTCGATTTAAACCGGAGTAGAGCGCTCCCGTTTGTCCTAATGAAACGTGATGTCCGTCGCGGTCTCGAAGTGGCGGTGATTTTTGTACTGCACCTCAACCCGCCAACGTTTGCCGGACGAATAGAAAACCACGAAATTAGCCGCGACAGGAAGTAAGTGGGAAGCATCCCCGATTTTCACGTAGTCCCACGACACTTCTTCGTTCCTTTGAGCAAACTCGAAGCCCGCGGGGAAACCGCTGGCCTCTTCGTCTAACTGGATTACCTTGCCCCCCATACCATCCACGACATCTTCGATGAAGACGTGCCCCGTTCGGGCGGGATTGTAGCGTTGGTATTCGACATAGAAGGGGCCGAAGCATCCATCCGGCGGCGAACTGAACCGGTATTTCAGTAGCTGCTTCCCGCGCAACTCCGCGCGTCCCTCGTACTCAATCGTGGTGGGACATTGCAGGCCGAACAGGGGTTCAAGTTCGGTGCCGAAGCCGCCGTACCATTTAAAGCCTGGAAGCGCCTCGAACGGTCGTGTCCAGGGCCTGCCGTCCCTGCGGATTTGCTGCCGGACTGCGCGGTTCCCGGTGACGGTGATTTCCGTCTCGATAGTATCCAGGTACCGCCATTGCCGGGACGTCCCCTCGCTGGTGTACCGCATCGCCGTTTCATCCGCCACGAAGTTGGGCATGTTCGAGGCGTACTCCAGGTTGATCTCACGCGCCTGCTCCAGCTTGCTGTGGGCTGCGGCGTCCAAAACTTCAGCCTGTGTCAACGGCGTTGGCGCGGAAGCGGCCGGCTTTGGTGACGACGCCCGCAATAACCGAAGCTTCGTCAGCTCCAGGAATTGATACCTGGACGTATCCTCTTCCCAAACCGGCTTGATTTGTCTGCAGCTGATTTCCACCTCGTCGCCAATGTCGTACTGGGCAACGATCTTCCCCGCGGTGAGAAGACGCGTGTTCGGGAGCCGGGCGTCAATCACCCTCTGGTCGGCGAGCCTGATCGAGATTGATTCCTGCCCGACCCGTTCCAGGCTGCCCGAATAGACGACGTCGGCCGCGAACCCATGGCATGGCTGCATGAGAAGCGCCAGCAAGGCCATCCGCATACCGTCAAGCTATATGATTCCGGACGGAGAACGCAAGCCTCGGCGTATAATTCAAGGTGCGCGCGGCTCGGGCCGCGGGTCGTCTCCATGGCCCAGCGTAAAGTTCTCCTGGTCGGGTGGGATGCCGCCGACTGGAAGGTGATCCAGCCGCTTATGGACGCGGGCAAAATGCCCAACGTCCAGCGCCTGGTCGAAAACGGCGCCACCGGGCACATCGCCACCCTGCATCCGCCGCTCTCGCCTATGCTGTGGACTTCCATCGCCACCGGAAAGCGGCCGTTCAAGCATGGCATCCACGGCTTCACCGAGCCGACTCCGGACGGGCGCGGCGTCCAGCCGGTCACCAACCTCTCGCGAACATCGAAAGCGCTGTGGAACATTCTCAATCAGAACGATCTGCGCAGCGTCGTGATCGGCTGGTGGCCCAGCCATCCCGCCGAGCCGATCAACGGCGTGATGGTTTCCGACCATTACCACCGTGCCAGCGGTCCGCTCGAGCAGGGCTGGCTGCTGCTGGCGAATGCGGTTCATCCGCCCGAACTGGCCGGCACGCTGGCCGATCTGCGCGTGCATCCCGACCAAATTGCGCCGCACATGGTGGAGCCGTTTATTCCGCGCGCCAAAGACATCGATCAGGATAACGACAAGCGCCTGGCCATGTTCCTGCGGATGCTCGCGGAATGCATGAGCATCCAATCCGCCGCGCTTTGGCTGATCGACCACCAGCCGTGGGATTTCTTCGCCGTCTATTTCGACGCGATCGATCACTTCTGCCACGGCTTCATGCGGTACCATCCACCGCGGCAATCCTGGATTGGGGAAGGCGACTTCGAGCTTTATCACAACGTGGTCTCGATGGCATATCAGCTCCACGATGAGATGTTGGGGACCCTGCTGAAGAAAGCCGGCGAAGACACCACCGTCATTCTTATGTCGGACCATGGCTTCCATCCGGATCACCTGCGTCCCGCGTCCATTCCCGATATTCCGGCCGGGCCTGCGATCGAGCACCGCGATTTTGGCATTCTCGCTGTCAGCGGGCCTGGTATTAAAAAGCAGGAATCGCTGCAGGCGCTCTCCGTGCTGGATGTCACGCCCACCATCCTGACCCTCTTCGGATTGCCGGTTGGCGAAGACATGGACGGCAAAGTGCTTTCCCAAGCCTTCGTGAACCCGCCGGAGATCACGTTCATTCCGAGTTGGGAAGAAGTTCCCGGCGCGGATGGACGGCACCCTCCGCATACGCGGCTCGACCCGGTGGCGGCGCACGAAGCGCTGGAACAGATGATCGCGCTGGGGTATATCGAAAGGCCGGACGAAGATCGCGAAATAGCGGTGACCAACACAATTCGCGAGCTGCGCTACAACCTCGGCGAAGCATACCAGGACGCCGACCGGCACATCGAAGCGCACCAGATTTTCACCGAACTCCACGCCGCCGATCCCGATGAGCAACGCTACGCCGTGCGCTTGTTCGCTTCCTGCCAGGCGCTGGGGATGCATGAGGAGATGCGGCGCATTGTCGACGATCTCGATGGCTGCCGCCGTACGCTGTATGAAGAGGCGAAAACGAAGATTGAAGGGCCACTCGGAGACCGCGATCTTGCGCGTTGGCGTAATCTGGCACGCTATCAGCCGGCCGTGGTCGATTACCTGAAAGCGCTAGTATTGACGGCGGAGAAGCGCTACGCTGAAGCGCTGGCCGCACTCGAACGGGTCACGGAAGCGCACTTGGTGCGCCCGGGTTTGCTTCTCCAGACCGCTGATCTGTATCTGCACCTGCGCCGGTGGCGCGACGCGCAGGAGGTGTACGAACAGGCTCTGGCGATCGATCCCGATAACGTGCAGGCGCACATCGGCGTGTCCCGGATGGCTCTGCGGCGAAGAAAATTCAGCGTGGCCGCGCATTCGGCGCTCAATGCGTTGCAGAGGATGGATCGCTATCCGCAGGCGCATTTCCTGCTGGGTCTCGCCTTGGCGGGAATGAAGGAATACGAACAGGCGGCCGAGGCGTTCCGGGCGGCGATCTCATTCAACCCGAATTTTCCGGAAGCGCACGTTCGCCTTGCTGGCTTGCTTGAGAAGCACCTCAGCGACGCCGAATCCGCGCGCGAGCACCGGCGCCTGGCACGCCGTATGAGGAGACGCAGGCCCGCGCGTCCGGCATCTTCATTCACAGTTTCCGCGCTGCCCGATACTCGGTTCACAGCCGAGGCAGCTGAGACAACCGAGGCGCCGCCGCTCGAAGATTCCCTGATCGTAGTGACCGGCTTGCCGCGCTCGGGTACTTCCATGATCATGCAAATG
>JBEKBK010000268.1:0-10938 GCA_050015435.1 Bryobacteraceae bacterium | reverse complement strand
ATCAGTTGATCGCCATGCTGAACGCCACTCCGGTTATGCGAAGCGAGAGACCCTCAACCTGACTGAAAATGGCCGGATCGGAGTCCGGACTCAGCATAAACCTGGACTCCGCATTAAATCTGTTATGCGGTGCACCGCATAAACGGTTCGAGGTCAGCTTAATTACGATCGAGGTCGGGGGGGCCGGGGTCAGTGTGTTGCTGACCAGGTCCTTTTTAGCGGAAAGGGAGTCGAGTCCGTTGGGAGTGACTAAGCACGAGCAGCAGGCGACCTCTTCTTCCCCGGGATCGAACGTGTAAACGTTGACGCATAGGTTGCCGACTGTGCCGTTTCTATAAAATCCGCCATTCGCCCCATTGTTCGTGACATTCAGAACGGAATCTCCAATGTTAAGATTCGCGGCGTAGCCAATCTGGAATACACCGTCCTGCCCAGGCGTCACAAATGGAGTTCCGGACCAGAAAATGCTGTAATTGAAGCCGTAATTATAACCCTCCAATAGAACCTGTGTAAGTGCGGTATCGCCCGCAACGTTGAAAGGGCTGTCAAGGCTTACTGACCCGCCGCTGGACGGATCGCCGACGGTGTAGACGAACTGGCCACCCACGATGGCTATGGTTAGTTGTACAAACGAGTTGTAGGTGAAGCCTACGGGCAGACCAATAAAATCGAAGGTACCCGTCACATTGTTCCAACCGTAAAATCCTGGGACGCCGCCGTTGGGCTGGTAGCTGGGCCCGTTCGCAGGCTGGCTCGTGATGGGACCCTGGAATTCAATGATCGGGTAATCGCCACTGCCGGTACAGGCCCCTGAAACGACCGCGCAAGTCCAAAATCCAGCCGTACGCGCATTTTCAGTCTCCCATGCGGCGGGTACGTAGAGGGCGATCGTCACGGAAGTGCTGCCGGTGGGTAAATCGAAATCGCGGCCCTGCGTGTTGTAGAAAGAAGTGCCTGCCTGGACATCCCCGGCGGCGATAGACTCTTCAAGAGTGTTTGGGGTCCCGTTCGGCGCGGTGACCGGCGAGACGAATCCGTTCGGCGGGAATCGATCGATATACCATTTGCCGGGTGTATCCGTGTTCGCCAACTGCACGGGGGTGCTGAAATTGAAAGTAACCTGGGCCGCAGCGGGCAGTAACGTCAGCGAGCAAATCAAGAAGCATTTCGCAAAAGCCAGCGCTGAATGGCGGCCAATGTCCACAAATACGTATTTCATCGTGGTCTCTCTTTTCGATAAAATTTCTCTATTCGCACTGATGAGCTTACTCTGATCGAGACGTAAGCGAAAGTACCAAAACGTTTTCGGACTCAAAATGTGAGTAACAAGAAGATCTAGTACTTTCGTTCTGTGCGCCAACCAGGGGGAGCGAATGGGCCGGATGGAGTTCGACTCAACGCTGAGAAGGCCGCCAGAAGTTGTAATCCGGACGGTGGCCCGTTTCGAACCAGGCGAGTTGCACTTGCCGGAAATTCGCCTGCGCGGGATGGCGCGCGGGGAGTCGCCTTTTCGTCACCACTCGTTCTCTTTTGCCACTGTGAGTCCCATCAAACAATGGCCTCGCGTGAGCATCGGCCGTTCGGCTAACGAGCGGTGGTTCCTTCGGTGGACCCGGATCGTGCCGGGACTGGCCGAATGCCGGGATGGGAGCTGTTCCTTGCATGAGACGGCGACGTCTCTTGCTCATTGGGGAGCGCAGACTTGAAGTCCGGCTTAACGTTCCGACGCACCGCGCACAACAACCCGATGTCCCGCCAAAGAAAGCGTCCGTTCCTGACGCGCCAGCTCGAGGTCGTGGTCGACCATCATTCGCACCAACTGCGGGAAGGTTACGTTGGGAGACCATCCGAGCTGCTCGCGGGCCTTGGAGCTATCGCCACAGAGCGCGTCGACCTCAGTGGGCCGAAGGTAGCGCGGGTCCGCCTCAACGTGTTCGTGCCAGTCTAGGTCGTAAAAGGAAGCCGCTAAATCCAGGAATTCGCGAACTGAGTGGGATTCGCCTGTTGCCACCACAAAATCGTCAGCCGTGGGCTGTTGGAGCATCAGCCACATGGCCTCGACGAAGTCCCCCGCGTAGCCCCAATCGCGCCGCGCGTCGAGATTACCCAGGTACAGTTTGCTTTGCATCCCCAGCTTGATCCGCCCGAGCGCGCGTGTGATCTTCCTGGTCACGAACGTTTCACCGCGTCGCGGGGACTCGTGGTTGAAAAGTATTCCATTGAAAATCGGTAGCCCGTAGGCTTCCCGGTAGTTAACCGCGTACCAATGCGCCGCGACCTTGCTCACGGCATACGGGCTGCGTGGATAGAATGGCGTCGTTTCGCTCTGCGGGGGCGGCGCGCCACCGAACATTTCCGAAGAACCAGCCTGGTAAAAAGGCACGCGCTTGCCGCTCGTCTTGACGTAATCGCGCAGCGCCTCCAGCATACGGAGCGCGCCAATGGCAGCCACATCGGCGGTGTATTCAGCTTGATCGAAGCTCACGCGCACGTGAGATTGAGCGGCTAAGTTATAAATCTCGTCCGGTTGGACCTTTTCGACAATGCGGCGCAGCGAAGCACCATCGGTCACATCGCCATAGTGGAGGAACAACGCGGCGGCGCCTTCGTGAGGATCCGTGTAAATCGCATCAAGGCGGTCCGTATTAAAGGTCGATGCACGGCGCATAATGCCGTGGACCTCATAGCCTTTGGCTAAGAGAAATTCCGCCAAAAACGATCCGTCTTGGCCCGTTATTCCCGACACGAGAGCGCGCTTCATATGTTATTTGGCCGTTAATAAGTATTGTAGCGGAGGCGTTGAGGAAGCCATTGGCAAATGCCGGCGTCCTCCAGTTTCAGGGAGAGCCGGCGCGCTCGCGAATCGGGACAGATGCTCCATCCTGCGGCCCGCGCTGCATGAACACGACCAATAGACTGACGACCGCTACAAGCACAAGCAACAGCAAAGTCCATTGCCAAATAGAGTTGGAGTGTCTCGCAAGCCAACTTTTTGAAGACGTGTGCTTCCGCCTGACTAGTTCGGCTGATCCGGCTTCAACGAAATTATTTTTCCATCGCTGGATCCGTCCAACCGAGATGCCAAGGTCTTCGCTGACCCGTTCAACGGTTTCGCCCTTCAGCACGCGCAGCACGGCCTCCGTTTTAGCGCGACTTGTAATCCGCTCGTGGCCTTGAGAATGCAGCGATTCGGAGGAAACGGGATATGGCTCGCCAGACGTCATGATCAATCCCAAAAACGACCCTCCAGATTATACGACAGGAAGTCGAGGATCAAGAGATCAAAAGCGGCATTGCCATCAAGGCGTCGACTGATTCAGTACCAGTAGGGTGGGTGATCGAGGCTTCTTGGAATTCGGTTTAAGATTGGCGACCGACGTCACCCTCCCTTGGGCAATCGCCCTTTTCGAAATCCGGGAAGGGGAGGCTTGCTTTCACTTTGTCCCCAGAAGGAGACGCGCTATTCTGGTGGTACCTCAAAAGGTGCCTAGCCGACTTTCCGTCGCCGGCATCTTAGGGCTGGCCAGATGGATCGGTTCGTGTTGCCGCTGGTACTGTGCGTTCTCTGTCTGGTGGTTGCCTACAGCATGCGGAACTCCGGCAGGGCAGACGCATCAAGGGCCACAAGCAGCGTGCGCTAACGGAACATTCCTCCGACGGTTTTCCATTCGCGCTCGAAGTTCTCAATAACCCGCACCGGAGAATACGGAAACCCGGGAAACTCCAACGACGGAAATCTCTGGATTGTGGTGGCTTGGGGTAGAAGCGACATGCCCACATGGTTGATAAATGCGTCCGCTCTGTTGATTACCAAGCTCAGGCTCACCTTTCCCGGCTCAGCAATCGCTCGTTCGGGTTCGTGATGGAAGCGTACCGCCTGTTGAATCTGCTCCGCGAGTTCCCAGCGTTGGATTGCCAAAGCAGATAGCTCCGCATGGCCAAATTCGAGGACTTCACGTTCGCACTCGATGAAGGGCGCATCGCTTATCTCAGCCAGAGAAACGATGGTCTGAAATGACTCCGGTAGAGTCACTGCGATCAACAGTTTTCCGATGTCGTGCAACATTCCTGCAATGAAGGCCCCTTCCGGGAAATCGACACGAACCTCCATCACTAGGGCTTCGACCAGCATCGCCGTGGCCACGGAATGCAGGTTGAAACGATTCATCGAAAAGCTCGGCGCGAAGCGAAAAGTTTTAAATAGATTAGAAATGGAAGATCCCAACGCGAACTTGCGCAGAGTCCCAACACCGATCATCGTGACGGCGTGCCCCACGGTCGTGATTTGCTGCGCCCGTCCAAACGCTGCTGAGTTCGCCATCGATAGCACCTGGCCCGCCAGCAGCGGGTCTTTTTCAATAAGTGAGGTGAGTTCCGGGACCTCGCAGTGGGGGCGTGCCAGCTTGGCTAGCAGCCGCATCATCAACGGGGAAAGGCGTGGCAGTCGTTCCAGACATGCGAGCGCCCGGTCTCGGTTTAAACTGGTTGCGGGTTCCATTTTCGTGCCTCTTCGCATATCGCAGAGAAGAGCGCGGAATAGAGGCAATCTTTTTGAGTATCCTAAAAACGTTTAACGTAAACCACTGCTGCTAGATGCAGGAGATTTTTGTTGGCGGCGGCTAATGATTTCTGCTATTTGCCTCGCAAATTGTCCAGCCGCGAAGGTAATAGGTGTGCGATGGAAGCCAGAGCGTCTTTTGGCGCACAGGTAGACTCCTGGTGCAGGCGCGCCGCATCTTGGAAGGCATAGACTGGTGGAGACGCGGACACGAGCCGCCTTCACATAGGCGTTCCCGCGCGAGATCGCACGCCGCCTTTAGGAGACGGACTCAATCATTGTCGGGTTGGTCGGGTGTCTTGACAACATTGTGCTTCGGATTGAGCGTGGGAAGGAAGCGGCTGGCGCGGCGCTTGAGGATGAGTTACGCGTCAGGTGGGTACCCGCGCCGGTTCAGGATCTTCGACTATGCACCGAGGAAACCCGTTTGAAGAGAGCGTCTTACGAGCCAGAGTACTGGATCCAAACTTAGCGTCAGACCCGAAGGCGCTCGTGCTTTTACAAGGACCCGCAAAGATCAAACCTGCACCTGAAAAAGACCCCCCGCTTCCCCCGGACTGGCGGAAACGGGGTGGCACAGTTACGCCGCAATGCACGCTCTAGTAGTCGACCACTGGGCCGATTACTTATTGATCGGGATCATGATGTGCGCGCCCGGCGTGCCCGCCAACATCAGCCAGGGCCGCCCATCGCCAGCAATAGCCTCATCGCGTTCGCTGCCCTGCGAAACGCCGATCGACTCGGGAGTGGCGCCAGGCACGGCCAGCACCCACAGCAGTTGAATCCGATCCTTCTTGCCGTACAGGCGGTAGGACATCGTGCCGAACGGTGTCGCGGGGATTGTGCCGGCCTTGACCGCCTCGGCAACCGCATCCTGGACTTCCTTCGCCGATTTGCCTTGTGCATGCAGCTTGGCCGACAAGTCGCGGCGCCGGGCCGTGACTTTGTTGTAGCACCACGTAAAGCCATCCTCGCCGCGCGGCGTGCATTCGGCGAAGTTGGTGCCTTGGCGCAGCATGATGCGCTCGCCTGTCTTGGCGTCGTATTTATAAACTGCGGCGCCGGGGCGCAAATCCTCAGGCAGCGGCAAGGTAGCCTGCGTGATCTCGTCCGGCGCGACGTCGGTAATGGTCGAGTCCTTTGCAGGCGGATTGATCGGAATCATGATGTGCGCGCCGGGCGTGCCCGGCAGCATCATCCACGGCAGTCCCCGGCCTGCGATGGCTGCATCGCGTTGGCTCGCCGTGGAGACGCCCACCGATTCAGGGGTGCGGTTGGGCAACGAAATCACCCAGAGGTTCTGGATGCGGTCACTCTTGTCGTACCCCCGGTAAGCCATCATGGCTGGAGGCGGCGACGGAAGTGTGCCCGCCTTCACCGCCGCCGCCACCGCTTGCTGGATTTCCGCGTCGGTCTTCTTCTCGGCGCGCAGTTTGGCCTCAAGGTCGCGACGCGGGGCGAGTGACTTGTTGTAGCATCGCTCGAAGCCGTCGGCCATCCGAGGCTGGCACTCGATGAAATTTGTGCCCTGCCGTAGGACCTTGCGCGCACCCGTGGCGGCGTCGTAGGTTACCACCGTCGCGCCGGCACGCAGGTCCTTTGGCAGAATCTTCACGGCTTCAGCAATTTGTTGGTCAGCCGTTCCCGGCTGCGTGTCGGCAGCCACCATGGGGCCCGTCAGCGCTATTGCTGTCACGGCTAGCATGAAATGTTTCATGATCTAATCCTCCCTAAACTGATTCGTTGTCCTACTGACGGTTATACCGGATGCCGGCTTCCTGGGACTGCTCGATCGCGATCACCATCGCCGGAACGATCGTGACTCCAGGCAGCAGGTTGGCTCGCATGTCCTTCTCGATGTCGGGCGCTTTGCCTTTTCCCCGGGCTTCGAGGTCCAGACACCAGCCACCCAGCGCGTTTGCGCACAGCAGGAACTTGGCACCCATCTTCTGCAAGTTCTCGATGCCAATCCCCGGCATGGCTTCCGCCAGCGCGGGAATGGTCGGCGACTGAATGGCCTGCATCAGCAGATGCAGATCGCTCTTCGTCGGCCGGGCCAGCACGTTCCGCGTATACGGCTTCCCCGCCGCGTCCTTGAGCGCAGTATATTCGCCGAGTCCGTACTTTTTCCACCTGGCGTCATTGACCCCCAGCGGAATGCTCGCTTGGCCGCCAATGCCATAGAAGGTCCCGACAGCGGCCACCTGACCAGCCCCCGGCTTGTAGACTGTCGCGTAGGTGTTTAGATAGTTCAGCATGTGCAGCAAAGGCACACCATTCTTGTGCTGCGGGAAATCGAACAAGCATCGATGCGTGCCCCGTACCTGGCGCATCCAGTCGTCGGGACCCGCCTCCTCCGCGGCAACCGCACGCTTCATGGCCAGTGGAATACTGGCCGCCGCAGCGACGCCAAACATCCGACCCAAAAAACCGCGACGTTCTGTTGAAATCATCCCCATCTCCTTCCGCTTAGGTGATCTTATCGCATTTCTGTAATGAATTCCCGGGGAGAGGCAGAAGATGTGGGATCGTGCCTTTCTGTAAGATGTCCATGAGGAGGACGATTCGAAAATGAGCAAGCAACGCATTACCACGATTACTCTGATGGTGGCGCTCATCACGGGCGCCACGTTAGCTCAGGATAAGGCCGGTAAAGGCGGCGGTAGAGGCCCGGCGGTGCCCGGAATGGCGCTGTCATCCCCAGACTTCCAGGACGGTGGAATCATTCCCGACAAGTTCACTCAGGTGGTCCAGAACGCGCCTTCACCCAAGCTGGAATGGACGAACGTGCCGATGGGCACGGTCAGTTTCGTGTTGATTTTCCATGATCCGGATAATGCCATGCAAAGGATGCCGGAAGATACTCTGCATTGGATGGTGTTCAACATTCCGGGGACGGCCAGGGGGCTCGACGGCGGACAGCCGGCGACCGCGCAGTTGCCGGACGGGACAATCCAGGCCAAGAACGTTCGAGGTGGTGTGGGGTACATGGGTCCCGGCAACCAGGCGATCAATCCGTATCATCACTACACATTTGAACTGCGCTGGACATCAAGCTGTCCCTGGGCCCGGACGCCACGCGCGCTGAGGTCCTGAAGGCCATGGAAGGCCACGCTATCGGAAAGGCGGTGCTGCAGGGCCGCTTCCGCCGGCCAGCGGCATAGACTGCCGCGATTCAGGTGCGCAGGAAAGTCTGCAACTCCGCGAGCGTTTCTTTGGGGGCGCTCTCCTGTAGGGAGTGGTTCCCGGGCAGGCCCTTGCCCGTGACTTTCACTCCTTCGTCTTTCCAGATGCCGAGGACGTCATACAGTTTGCCCATGGCTCCCGTGGCGGCCCAAAGGACCAAAAGAGGACACTGGATCTTCTTGCCCGCTTTGATGTCCGCTGCATCGATCTTCAGATCAATGGACGCGGACGCGCGATAGTCCTCGCACATCGCGTGCATCGTGCCAGGAAGCAAGTTAGCGCGATTGTATTCGCGCTGCGCATCTGTCGTGGCTCTAGCCGCCTGGGCTTTGTTTTGCGCGATGAGTTCGTCTTCCGGACCCGGCGCCGGCCGCAGGTAGTTGAACCAATGGAAATACGCTTGGACGAAATCGATCGTAACGTGAGAGTAGAGATAGTGCGCCGGGACAATATCCATCACTGCCAGCTTCTGCACGCGATCCGGATGATCCAGCGCCATGCGCCGGCCAACACGTCCGCCGCGGTCGTGACCTACCATCGAGAACTGGCGGTAGCCCAAGTGTTCCATCACTTCCACACCATCCAAGGCCATGGGCCGTTTGGATTGGCTGGAGTGGTCCGGCTTATCCGCAGGCTTGCTCGAATCGCCGTAACCGCGTAGATCGCACATAACCAGGGTGAACTCCTTGGCCAGGTCCGGTGCGATCAGGCGCCAGGTGATCAGCGATTGCGGCGCGCCATGGAACATCAGCACGGGCGGACCGGAACCGCCAATCACCGCATTAATCTCCGCGCCGGAGGTATGGATCCTCTCGTTGCGAAAACCGGCTGGAAAGAAAAGCTGCCATGAAGTTTCCTTTGCGGGAGCGGAGCCTTGCGCACTTGCTTTCCGGGCGACGAAGGCGCCTGCTGCGACGGCCAACGCGGTCTTCTGCAACAGGTGGCGACGGGTCCTGGTTTCTTTCTGTTCAAAGGTCGCATCGTTCTGCTTAGACATGGCCGAGTCTCCTTGTGAATTTGGATCCTCTAGACGGACGTATTTCAGCGAGTATCTTCAAGATGTCCATGCCGGAAAGGATAGCGCGTCTCTTCCGCGATAGCAGCGCGTGCTCCCAATTGCTTGGAACAATTTCGCAAAAAAATGTTGCAAAATGCAAGCTGCAGCGTTATGCTTTTTCCACCTCCCTCAGAAATGGAGACCTATCCATGACAGAGGTTCGGATCCACAAAATCCAGCCTGAGGGGGAACGTGAGCTGGTGCTGTCGCAGAAGGTGAACGCCCTCTACGACGAAGTCCGTCGCCGGGCGTTCCGGCTGTTCGAATCACGCGGCGGTCTGCACGGTCATGACCTAGATGACTGGCTGGCCGCAGAACGTTCGTTGGTCTTTGCGCCCCCTGCTGAGTTGGTTGAAGGGAACGAGCAACTCGAAATACGGGTCGCTATAGAGGGCTACCCGGCCCACCAGATTCGCGTGAGCGTGCTTCCAAATGAAATCGTCGTGGATGGCGACTCGTCCACAAGCTCGGTGCCGCGAGACCTTCAGATTCATTTCTCGGAGTTCACCGATCGGAAGCTCCTTCGGCGTATCAATGTCCCCCAAGGAGTCAGGCCGTATACGGCGACGGCATCGTTCCAGGGTGGAGTACTGATCATCACGTTAAAGAAGGTGGCGCCAGATCGCAGCACAGGCGAAGGGATTGCAGGAGCGACAGATATCAACCGGAGCGGTCGTTTCGGGAACGGGTCATATCCTGCGCTCGCCGCGGTTTGGCGGTCGAGCCGCCGGCCAGCGATCAAGTTTTCACCTATCGAACCCGCGCGAATCTCTCACGTTCACATGCGCATACCCGGCAGGAGAATCCCAGTCCGGTAATCCCACGGCATCGAATTCGGAGCGAATGGAGGCCAGAGAAATGCCTCCTGCAACGTGCCTTTCCCTTTGTGTTTTTCTGACCGGCACACGACCCCATCCGCTCGCTCGAGAGATGATCGTTCTTCGCAAATAACGGGCCGCTCTTCCACTACCGGCGTTTATGGAAGGGTGAGCTGACCACTCGGGCGCTATCCCGCCAACCCATCTCAAAATGAGACTGTTATTCGAAAATCCCAACAGCTACCGGCAAGGGACATCACTTGAGCACCGGCACCCGCCGCCGCAGCTCGTCGAAGAAGTTTTCGAGGAACACCACCTCGTGGTCCTGTCTAGACCAGTTTCGGAGATAACGTAGACCGTCTCAGGAGCGCACTCCGTTGAAAGCACTGTTACAAGCCGTACGAAACTGGTCGAAGCAAAATCAAGAAATGGTCTAGGGGCTTCTGTGTATTCGCCCGCGCCACCATCAACACGCGCTTGCCGTCCGGCGCCACGTCCCAATTCGCGAGAAGGCGAGCGAGCAGTTGGTACAGCACCGCGCCGAAACTCCAGATATCGGCGCGCGATGACTGCCGCTCGGATGGCGTATTTGATACCCACAGGCGAATGAAAATACCATGATCCCCTTTTCCGGCGACCTGCGCCTTATAAAGTGAAGCCAGTTAAACAACAACTGGCCATCTTAACCCAAAGGAGATTGATTACCATGTTTGCTTTTCTGTTTGCTTTGCTGGTCGCGCTGGGTTGGGCTCCCGCGCCATCGACCGCGAACTCCACCGCCACCAACACCTGCTATTGTCAAACCATGCCCGGTAAGGACTGGGGTAGGTGATGCGCCAGCGCTCGGGGGGAGCGCACAGCCCCCGGCGCCCAGACCCAGCTTTTGTTCGGTCTGTTTTTTAGCCGTGTTTTTAATATTTCGCGCTGCGCCGCCGGTGTCGGCCGCATGGCTCAGAGCGGCAAGCCCATCTTCTTGAGCAGCGCTACGTAGCGGGGATCGCGCCGGAGGCTATTCAGCAGGGGCTCGGACTTCATTTCGCGGAGCGCCGAGTCCGGCTCAGTGTAGGCCCGGTCCAGCCACTCGAACGCCAGATCCGTCTCCCCGCGAAACGCATACACCTCGGCAACCTGATAGGGGTTGCCCTTTGCGAACTTCTCGATGAGCTCCGCCAGGTTCGCGTCCGATTCCTTCTTCCTCCCCAGGGCATGGTACGCCAGCGCCAGCCCGAACAAGCGCCAGGAAAGTTGTTTCTCCCGCTCGATTTCGGCCAGCGCCTCTTGCGGGTGCGACTCCACCAGATAGAGCCGGCCAAGCAGAC
>JBEKBK010000267.1:0-10980 GCA_050015435.1 Bryobacteraceae bacterium | reverse complement strand
CGGCGCGCAGAAATCGCAGATGCCGCAGGGCTTATGACTGTCCGCAGTGTCGCCGAAGTGCCGCACGAGGCTTGACATGCGGCACTGGTTGCTCTGCGCATACCGAATCATTGCTTCAATCTGCGACTTCTTCTGGTCGCCCTGGGCGATGTAGGAATCGCGCCAGTCATCCGTTCCGCGACTCAGATTGTCTGCGGCATCCATGATTACGCCGCTGTGAGTCCAAAGCTTTTCCAGTGCCTTCTCAAAGATATCGGACGGGACCCGGGTCTGTTTTTCAATTAACTCTCGTGGCTGCGGGTCCGCGCGAAGCCGCTCATAAATCTGGTCAAGATACTTTACGTCCGGATAATCGCGCTCAAAAAAGAAATCGTGCGTATAGCGGTCCGCGTAGGAGTGCATCAGGATCGCGCGGCTCGGCTCGCCATCCCGCCCCGCGCGCCCAATCTCCTGGTAGTACGCTTCGATGCTTCCTGGCAACGCGGTATGGACGACGGAACGGATATTCGCTTTATCGATCCCCATGCCGAACGCGATCGTTGCGACGATCACGTCCAGCTTGCCGTTGAGGAATCCGTCCTGCACGCGGCGTCGTCGGTCGGCGTCGAGACCTGCATGATACGCCGCAGTGGTGAGGTCGCGCGCGAGCAACTCGGCGACGCTCTCCGCCTGCTTGCGGCTGGGCGTATAGATAATTGCTGGACGACGATCGGGGTCGGATAACAACTCTAGCGCCAGGTTGGGACGCTGAGAAGGGCTCGTTTCCACCACTTCAATCGCAATGTTCGATCGCCGAAAACCATGAATAAAGCTCGCCTGGTGATCGAGACCCAGTTGATTGCAGATGTCACGCTGTACGACGGCCGTGGCCGTGGCTGTCAGAGCAATCACCGGCGCCGGGCGCAGCGTCGGCAGATAGCCGCCCAGCAGCCGGTAGTCGGGCCGGAAATCGTGCCCCCATTGCGAAATACAGTGCGCTTCATCGATGGCAATTAGTGTCGGTTTCCGTTTCGCCAGCATCTCCGGGAAACCAGGCACCCGCAGGCGTTCCGGCGCGATAAAGAGGAACTGCAGCTTGCCGTTCAGGTAATCGATACAAACTTGGCGGGAGGCCGCGCGGTCGCGCCCGGAATGGATGCATTCCACCGCGAAGCCATGGTCCCGCAGCTTTTGAAACTGGTCTTCCATCAGTGCGATCAGCGGACTGATCACCAGCGTCGTCCCGCCCCGCGCAAGCCCAGGCAGTTGGTAACAAAGCGACTTCCCCGCACCCGTGGGCATGACCAACAGGGCGTCGCGCCCCTCAATCACCGTCCGGCAGACTTCTTCCTGATTTGCACGAAACGCCACGAAGCCGAACGCCCTGTGCAGCAGAGCATTCAATGACTCATCCGGCTCGGCGGTAATGGCGGGATGAGCCTCTACGGCGGCCGCGGACACGCGGACACTGGCTGCGTCTGCCTGTGGGTTGGCCGCCGCAGCTTGTGAACTGGCTCTATTACTGCCTCCGTTGGTCTTGGGGAACGCGCTCAAAATGGACGGCGGCGCGATCGGTTCCTGAACGGACTCGGTGGCACGCGCCACTCCCTTTGCGCTCTCGCGCGGCGCCGCCGGAATCCGACCCACCTTGCCAATCACGTCCCTCACATAATCTTCAATCCCGTGCAGAAATGGCTCCAATTTGGCCTCGCCACGCTGTATGCGATTCAGATAGGCTTCCCACTGCCCCGTCATCGCGGGGCTCTTCACTTCCGGATGCACGACCTCAATGAGTTGGATGCCTTTGTCCGTCGCTTCCAGATTCTTCGCATTGCGCACAATGTATTCCCGTTTCAGCAGCACCTCGATGATTGAAGCGCGCGTAGCCGGCGTGCCTAACCCGGATTCCTTCATGGCGTCCGAAAGTTCTTTTTCATCGAGCGTCTTCCCTGCCGTCTCCATCGCAGTCAGCAGCGTGGCTTCGGTGAATCGCTTCGGTGCCCGCGTCTTCTTCCCGATCACCTCGGCATCCAGCACATCCTGGGCCTGCCCGCGCGCGAGTCCGGCAGGTAAAGCCTCTTGGTCCTCTTCCGAACCTTCCTCGCCAGCTTTCGCCTTCCGGTTACTCGCTTTCTTCTTCTCGGTCTGGAAGTCCAACACTTTCCAACCGGCCTGCTGAATCGCTTTTCCCGAAGAGTGGTAGCGATCGATCACCGTGGGGTTCGCGATCGCAGTAATCACAGTCGTCACCGAACAAACATGATCCTCGTGCCAGCAGGTCAGCAATCGGCGGCACACCAGGTCGTAAAGCTTCCGCTCGTCTGCAGACAGATCCACCCGGTCGGGCGAAGTGACCGTGGGGATAATCGCGTGGTGGTCGCTGACCTTTGCATCATCCACATACCTGCGCCCCAGCGGCTTCTCGCCTGTGCCCGGAGCCATATGTTCCCGATAGGGGACCGCCACCGTCTGCACGATCCGAGACAACGTTCCCGCCACATCCTGCGAAAGATACCGGCTGTCCGTACGCGGATAACTGATCAGCTTGTGCCGCTCATAGAGAGCCTGCGCCGTGTCGAGCGTGTGCTGCGCAGTGAACCCGAAAAGCCGGTTCGCATGCCGCTGCAACTCGGTCAGATCATACAAAAGCGGTGGTCCCATGCGCTGCGTCTCGGCCTTCACCGACTCAATGGCGGCAACCCCGGTTTTTGCGCGCGCTGCGATCTGACGGGCTTCCGCACCATCCGGCGAAAGCCGGGAGGATTTTTGTATCTCCTCCACATCGCGGACCCAGGTACCCTTATAAGCCTCGGCCTCTCGCCGCGCCGAGGGCCGAAACGTCGCAATTACTTCCAAATAATCTTCCGGCACGAAGCGCCGTACCGCCAGTTCACGCTCCACCACCATGGCGAGCGTTGGCGTCTGCACACGCCCCACGCTCAGTTCATCGCCATAAGTCAGCGTGTAGGCACGCGAAAGATTCATGCCCACGAGCCAGTCCGCCCGGCTGCGCCCCCGTGCCGCATCCGCCAGCGACTCGTAATCCTTGCCCGGCTTGATAGCGTCGAAGCCCTTCCTGATAGCCTCCGGCGTAAGTGAGGCGATCCACAGCCGGCTAATGGGTTTCGAACATCCCGCCGCTTCGTAGATGTAGCGGAAAATCAGCTCGCCTTCGCGTCCGGCGTCGGTCGCGCAGATCACGCGCCCCACGCGGGGAGAAGACAGAATCTTTCGCACTACCTCAAATTGATCTTTGGTCTTCTCATATACGACCAGAGGCCATACCTCCGGCAACATCGGCAGCGTCTCGCGCCGCCAGATCTTCCACTTCGGATCGATCTCATGCGGCTGTGCGAGCGACGCAAGATGCCCGATGGCCCACGTAACCACGTAGCCATTGCCATGGATGTAGCCTTCGCCCCTGGTGGTTGCTCCCAGTACCTTCGCGATATCACGTGCGACCGAAGGCTTCTCGGCGAGAACGGCCACTACCCCGGACTCAACTGCCGCGTTGCTCAAATAACCAGTTTAGTGTTTTGTTCGAATGTTAAGTCAGAGGAGCGCGTGGTGTATAAAAGGCTGAACTCAACGGGAACGTTGATTCAGAAAACAACCATGGAGGCTCCTCACGAGACATTATGTATTACATCGGACTGGATGTTCACAAGAAGACGATCAGCTACTGCGTAAAGGATGCGAGCGGTCAGGTCCACCGGGAAGGGACGATTGGAGCAAACCGCAACGAGCTGGACTGGTGGATGAAGACTCTCCCGCAGCCCTGGACGGTGGCGATGGAAGCGACGATCTTTACGGGCTGGATTTATGATCACTTGCTTCCGCATGCGGCAGCGGTGAAGGTGGCACACCCGGTGATGCTGCGCGCCATCGCACTGGCTAAGAAGAAAAATGATCGCATCGATGCCGGCAAGATCGCCGACTGCCTGCGCTGCGACTTCCTGCCGGAATGCCACATGGCTTCCACCCCGATTCGGGACCGGCGCCGCAGCCTGCGTTACCGGCACCTGCTGGTACGCCAGATGGTGCAGATGAAGAACCGGGTCTCCGGGCTGCTGCTGGAAACCGGAGTGAGCCATAACAAGAAGCGGCTGCACCAGGTAGGGTATTTCCGGGAGTTGATCTCTCGTAACCCGGAGGTTTCTGAAAGCATCCGGCCGCTGCTGCGGCTGAGCCGGGAGACGATCGTACGGTGCCAGAAGACAGAATCCGCTCTGGTGAGGTCTCTACAGCGGGATCCATTGTTGGCCGAGAGGATCCAACGCCTCAAAACCGTTCCGGGAGTGGGCCCCATTACCGCGCTCACCTGGGCGCTGGAGATCGGGGACGTATCGCGCTTCCGGTCGATTAAACAAGCGATCAGCTATTGCGGGCTATGCGGAGACGAAAAGAGTTCCGCGGAGAAGGTCCTGCGCACCCCGCTGTCGAAACAGCGCAACAAACATATTCAGAGTGTCCTGATCGAAGCCGCGAAACTAGCCCCTAGGCAGAGCCATGAGTTGGCTCTGATCCATGAACGAGAGCAGCAGAAAGGCCATGCGAATCGCGCCACTCTGGCCGTGGCCCGGAAGATGGTCGCGTATCTGCTGGCCGTGGATCGCCGAAAAAAGGACTTTGTGCCTGCAGAAGGGCGAAACACGGGGGCGGCTTAAAGCCGCTGGACGGTAGGAAAAGATCACAGGATTACACGGCGCGCAGGCTGCCAGGTCCCGCAGGTGGCCGACTGAGCGAAGGAGATCAAACTCCCGAGGCTCCCTTGAATTGTTTCGGGACTGGCAGAGAACACAAACTCAATCTTCTGTGAAGACCCTCTGGGTCCGAGACAGCAAATAGATGTCCGGTTCTGCGAAGGCAGGAACCAACGCCGAGAGGCACAAGTTGCGAGCTGTGGGTTCTGAAGGTGTTCGTATTTGCGCGCTCCTCCGTAGCGCGCGTCAGGAGAATCGTTTTTTCTCTTGACAATGACTTACATAGATGACAATGACTTACATAGACGTCGGCTACGCGATCATTTCCGTCACGACACGCGGTGGATAGCGCAGAACCGAAGCATAGGACCTGAATGAAGGCGTATCTGGAGAGCGCCGTATGTGGGCAGGTCAGCCGGTCATCCACCACAGCACTTCTTGTATTTCTTGCCGCTTCCGCACGGACATGGTACGTTCCTGCCCGTCTTGGGCTTTGTGCTCTTGATCTGAGGAGACGCCGCCACAGGCTGAAGGTTTGCCTTCGCCGAGGCCGGGCCGGCGCTTTTCACCTGCGTCGGCCTGTCGTCGCGAAAGCATGCCCACCAACCCATCTCCTTCACGGTGTCCTCCACCAAGCGTCGATGGGGATCGTCTGCGAGTCTGGCGAGAACTTGATCCTTGCCCATCGCCAAATCGCGCTTGATATCGTCAAAACCAATGTAGCCGGGATCGACCAGACCGTCCTGGTAAGCCCGCTCGATATCGTAGAGCAGTTCCGTCGGGTAAAGGTCGGAGCTATAGGAGACAAGCGTATCCCAGACGTGGGACCACTGCCGCACCAGCTTGCCCCGGAACAGGGACGCCAAGTAGCTTTCAATCTCGTCACGGCTCTTTTGTCCAGCGGCAACTAACGTCACGAGACTGCTCAGAGCCGCACCCCGGGCCCACTCGTCGGCGTCCTCATTCTCGATTACGGACCGAATCCCTTGCAGTTCGCCGCCACACACCGACGCCAAGACCTGGCCGAGGTCTTCCGTGATGAAGTCTCCGCAGAGAGAGTCCAGGAGGTCGCCGGGAAGCGAGGCAAAGCGCACCACCAGAGGGTAAGCGCGAGCCTCCCGGAACTGTGCCAGCAGAAACATGGCATACAGATGAGCCATGTAACCGCCCGCGGCATCGAGTTCCGCTGCCCGGTCCACGGTGTCCTCCAGGACGCGGAGGAGCTCCGGTGTGATCTCTTCCCGGCGTGCCACAGCCGCGTCAACAGCAGTCCGCGCGAACCTGCCGGTCGCTCTTTCGAACTGGTGCGAGATCTCGGTTATTTCCATGCAAGATATCTCATCACCCTGCTTTTGGGCGGCGCCGGAGCCTCGGTGGCGCCTTGGTTGGCAACGCCCATTGTCCTACGATCAGCGATATCTCCGTGTGCCAAAATTGTGCTGGGCAATGCCGGCAAAACATAAATGGACGTTCAAGCCTCGGCTTCGCTCCCGGGCATTCGGGTGGAAGGGTTCACATCTCGCCTGTCAGCGCTTGAAGGAAGCCGTGGCGGAAATCAAGAAGGTGGCCAGAGTTGACCCGGTCACTGCCGCGGATGGGGTCGTATGCCTCATGGAGAGGATCTGGCTGGCGTTTCAAGACATCGATACCTCCTCCGGCGCTCTCGGCGGCGCGGTGAACTGGGCGCAAGACGAATCTTTGCCGATCTTGATCGAGGCTCCCGCGGACCGAAAGACCCGGGACAAGTGGCTGGACCGCCTCTGGCAGGCGATCCAGGATGACGGCGTCAATTACCTTTGGATGGTTGAGGACCGGTGGGGCGAACTGTGCTGTTCAAGCGAAGTCGCCTCGCGTTGGGCAGACCAACTCCTCGGCTTGCTCCGGACTGCCTAGTCCGATCCGCGGCCGGGGAACTACGCGCCCGGAACGAGCGTCTGCCTCTCCAGCCTGGTAGCGGCGGGCCGCCATCAGGAACTGCTTGCGGTGTTGGCCCTTCAGCGGTTTCCATACTGGGATGACCGCAAGTTCGGCATGCACGCGTTGTTGAAGCAGGGCCGCATTGATGAAGCGCTGGCTTATGCGGAAGCTTCCCGCGGGTTGAATCAGCCGGACATGGCTATCGACGCTGCGTGCGAGAAAATCCTTCTCGATATCGGTCGAGTGGATGAGGCGTATGAGAAATATGCTTTGACCGCAAATAGCTCCTCGACTGGCCTTGCCACATTCCGAGCGATATCCAGGAAGTATCCCGACCGCGACCCGAAGAAGATCCTCTTGGATTTGGCGACATCGAGCGGCGACCCCGGCCGGTGGTTTGCCGCGGCGAAAGACGCCGGCTTCTTCGATCTCGCCCTTGAATTTGCAAACACGGGCCGCACGGATCCGCGCACACTTAGCCGCGCATCGCGCGACTTGCTGAAAAAGGATGCCCGGTTCTGTCTGCAGGTAGGCCGGCTCGCCATCCAACGAATCCTCGAGGGGTACGGCTATGAGCTGACCGGCGCCGATGTAATCGATGCCTTCAACCACTTCATGGCTGCGGCGCAGACGCTCGAGATCGCTTCCCAAGCCCGCGCCGACATGCTTGCCATCGCGACGAAACAACCCGGAGCGGCTTTCAGCGAAATTCTCATCCGCCAGTGCTCGCTTGATCGACAGGTATACGAGCCACCGGCGAAGGCAATAAGAACAGAGCAACGGACATGGACAAGAAGAAGCACGACCAGGCATTGAGCGCCAGACCCCTCGCCGGTAAGGTGGTTGCCAAAATGAAGCGGAGTATGCGCGCGAAGGTCGTCAACATCAAGAATGTCCTCGACGGCCGCGCCACGGCGGAAGATCTACACAAGACAGTCGTGACTCAGGAGGAGCTTGCCGGCTTCGATCTGGCTCACGCCGCCTACGTATACGCCCAAAACCAAGTGTCAGTCATGTCGGAACAGCTCACGGCCTTGAAGGAGATGGCGCCATTCGTTGATATCATCTCCAAGGCCGAAAACCTTTACATACCGAGCGCGCCACCGATGAGTCGGTTGACCACATCCTACTTCACCTGCTGGGCATTTTTCGACGCTTGTGCCGGGCCGGCCAACGAGACCATCGGTACGACCATTTTGGAGTTCGGTGCCGCCTTCGGCATTCACACCGAGATGCTGCGCCTTATCCGGCTGATGCAGGAGTCGCGAATGGGCCACTATATCTACAAGGGCAGCGAAGGCAAGCTGGCAGTTCTTGAGGATCTCGTCACCGGTGCCGTGTGCCGGGCCATCGTTCCGAGCGGGCATAACGGCAAGAAAGGCGAGCTCTGGTACGTCCGTGTACTCCCACCGTCAATCCGGGGCAGCCAGGAACATGTGGTCTTCACGACGCCATATATCGTGGTGCAACCGCAGTTGGCCGACTGGCTGGCGTATTTTCGGCGCACTTTCCCCGCCACGGCGGGCTTTGACGACTACGAGCGCCACATGAAGTACGGACCAACGAGGGAATACTGGAACGATTTCGTTTTTGAGGCCTACGTGAATCACCGGATGGAAGCGATCTATCTCGCCGGCGTTCCGGACATCCCCGAGAGCCGGCCTCATTCCGAGGTTTCCCAGGTGAATGGCTGGAGGGGTCCTGACTTCATAATTCAGCGGTAGTTAGCACGCCCAGACCGTTCGCCGCCGCCGAACCGTCCATTTTGGGTGTTGCTGTCCCGGGTCTGGAGCGACTGGCGCTCGGCGCTGTACATCGTGGAAACCCGGCTGATCCTAATGGTGGCGCTAAGCCGCCGCAGATCGCCACGGTTCGCGCTGGCCTGCGCAATGCCGATAGTCCGCCCCTGGTCCGCGCGCCCAGAAAACGCACATTCTAAACGCCTTGGCGTGTCATCGTCTACAAGGAAAATAGTCCACTGTAGTCAAATTCGTAGCTGGTGTTTTCCTCAAGGTTCAACACATTGCCACGCGGTCAGAGCTTTCTTTTCAAGAACCCGTTCGAGTTTCCGTACACTACGGGTTCGGCAGAACCGTTCGGCTATTGCGTTCTCGCGGCGCGTCCATGGATAATGCGGAAGACGTGGCCCAAGCCGCCTGGCTACGAGGATGGCAGAAGCTTGATTCAACTTCGCGACGACGGAATGATAGTAAGCTGGATAAACACGATAGCTATCAACTGCCATCGGCGCGAGAGTCAGGACGAAGCTCGCTACCAGGCGCTACCCGACTGCGGCCGCGTCGGAATTGATTTAACTCCCCTTGATGTGGCAAAGATTGATGTGGCAAAGATCCTCCAGTTCTGCCGCCCCCGGGATCGGATACTCTTTGAGCAGCAACTGGGGGGATTGACTACAAGGGAGATCGCCAAGAAACAAGGGGTTACCGAAACCGCGATTCGAATCAGGATCTTGAGGGCTCGGCGCGCCGCTCGCGCGAGGCTGGAAGGGCGGGCGGACTGCGTGAGTCTCCCTGAATTCGGGAGTGCGCTTCCGTTTCAGGGTAGAAGCCAGTCGCGATCCGCCAGGCACCCGAAGCTGGACTGATCCTAGGCACACCTTTCACGCTGAAAACCATTCATGAATAGCAACGAGGAACTCCAGTATGGTTGTCGAGCTGAGTATGGCCCTCTTGAGTTGCGAATTCAGATCACCACCAGTTCTAGCCGGTTCATAGTCTACGTGGAAGATCCCCGTCTAGAACACGCCTGCGTGTCCGAACAGACCGTCCAATGCTCGCTGGAATCCGCAAAGGAGAGTGCGGTCTTAAGAGCAGATGAATACCTGAAGGGCCGTAACGAAGCATCTCAACACGCTGCGGAGTGGAGATGCTCGTGAAGTTTAGCGCCTGTGAGAATCCCCCCAGCCCGTTTGGTGGCGCAAACATGACACTCAATTATGCACGGCCAGCAACCATCAACTCGACCAAACTCTTCGTGTTTCTTCACTTGCCGTTGCGATCGTTGCCTTCGCTTATCAGGGCAGCCGGTAAGCTCGCGTGAATCGATGATCGAAAGTTCCCGACGGGCCTTCACAGTTCGTAAACGAGCAGGCTCTAACGAAGCCTGCTGGCCGTCGGTGTTCGGGCTGCCGCAAGCACCAGACTTGCAAATCTGGTTGCATACGGTGTCACCGCTCTGTCTGGCAATTCAGAAACGTGCAGATTCGGATCAGGCCGGCTACACGCATTTTGCGGGCAGAACCCTATGCACCGCTTCCCAGTGCGCTCACTGGTCGACCTGAGTTGGTGGGGCGCGCCAGAATATGGCACGCCCGTTGACGAATCGAGCTACAGAGCCCGAGTAAGGGATCGAATGGTCAAGGCGCCAACTAGCGCCAAGAGTCCAAAAAGCGCGATCAGCGGCAACGTACTGGCCGTGGCTGGAAGGTTTGTCGCCACTACCGTCGGCGGCGTCGCCGTTGCTACTTCCGTCTCCGCGGGCGGCGGAGTAACCACCTGGGCGAGTTGCACTTCTTCTCCGGTGGGCTGTACGGTAATGATAGGTGCCTGCTTCAGCTGCACTACCACTGGCTCGTCCGCAGACTTGACGGGTTCGGCGACTTCGACGGGGATCTCCACGGGCGTAAAGAGCACGGGCGTATTCTCAGCTTTGGCCAATTCCATGGCCCTGGCTTTCGGGTAGACGAATTCCTCGCCCGAATTCCTGCCGGGATAAAACCATGCCCTCAGCGCTTCCGGCTCGCCCGCCGGTCTTTCTCTGAATGTAATCGTGGTCTTGTCGGTCGCCTGAAGGCGATAATTCGGGATCGCCAGAATCGTGGCGTAAACGGTCAGTTCGTCCTGACTGAAGATCTGGACGATGTGGCGGTCGGATTGTGAATCCAGGATCTTAAAAACATAAGTGCCGGCCGGTAACACACCCCACCCCTGTAGGTGGACTCCGGGAATCTCGACCGGACCACTAAAGGTGACCACGGTTTTCCGGTTCCAGTCGTCCGCTTTGGCGTTCGGCGAGAATGCCGCGCCTAATAAGGCCATGCAGAGCACGGCCCGTACTGGTTTAAAGAATGTCATTTTCTTCGCCTTTGAATATGTGCGAATTGTTTGGCACGTTATCATTCCGTTCTTCACCATCCAATGCAGTGCAGATTAAAGATCACAACGCGGAATGTACACGAACAGAAAGGCGAAATCCGAGGCTCTCGCGCTACAGCTCTGTGTCTCACCCCAGTTGAATAGAAGGGCTAGCCAAACATATTTGAAATTTTCCGATCAGGCCACCTGAGCGAGCCTGCGGGTGGGATAGCCGAGGATAGTGGTGATGCGTGCGGTTTCCCGGTCGATGAAGACGAAGGCGTCGC
>JBEKBK010000266.1:0-11037 GCA_050015435.1 Bryobacteraceae bacterium | reverse complement strand
GGCGACGCCTTCGTCTTCATCGACCGGGAAACCGCACGCATCACCACTATCCTCGGCTATCCCACCCGCAGGCTCGCTCAGGTGGCCTGATCGGAAAATTTCAAATATGTTTGGCTAGAGTTATGTGCAATTTCCTCGGCACAAAAGGCCGAAAAAGTGCTGCTGCTAAGGTAGGAGGTCATGCTCCGTGAAGAACATTAGAAAACTCGCGCTCACTCTTTTGTTGGCGTCGGTGGCTACTTCGGTATCGGCCGACGATAAGGCGGGGAAAGACTTCGTAGCGCCTCCGGAGCCCGCTTACGATACAGCGACCGTGATCGCGATTGAAGCCACGGTAATTGAGGCCCGGCTAGTCCCGGAGAACCAGCCCTTGGCCGGCCTGCACCTCATGCTGTGGTCGGGATCTGAGACTTTCGATGTCTACGTTGGTCCGAGCGATTTCGTCAAGCTGTTCGACGTCACCTTCACCATGGGAGATGAGACCGAGGTGATTGGCTCCAAGGTAAGGTTTAACGGCACGGTTGTTGTGCTGGCCCGCGAAGTGAGGAGAGGAAGCATCACCCTGCCCCTGCGTGACCACCGCGGCCTGCCGTTCTGGAACTACTCGGTCATGCCGCCACGGGACCCCACCAGCTGCTGAGGCTAACTTCGAGAGTCGCACTAGCGGTTGAAGTCCCGGCTAATTTTGTTCGGCAAATTCTTGCGTTTCGGTGGAGTTCAGCCCAGCTCGGGCGATTCAGATGCTCGTAGGCACAGGACGCTTGATCATCCACAGCCATTGTGGCGTACCTAACGTCGCGTAAAGTCAGCGTTATCTTACCAATCTCCACTTCACGAGCGAGCACGAGATCCTTGTCTTCGAACTTCACCTTCGACCCAATTGCTTTGATATCATCTTCGTTTTTGAACTGTACATCGAACATTTTGATGAATTTCGATGGCCCTAAGTACAGCTCGACGTCTGCGGTCTTGGTCTTGACCGTCAAATAGACGCCAACCAGAACACCGTTCAAAATCTCATGGACGCCGCCGATCACGCCGGTGACCTCAATTTCAGTCTGGGTGTTATAAGTCGGCTCTGGACCGGGAGCAGGTATGTCGCTCCCAAAGGCGCTCGATGCTCCGAATGTGAACAATAGCGTAAGTAGCAAACTTCCAATCCTAATCATGTCGACACTCCTACGCCTCAGGAGCACTTTTTAGGTCACCTGCGAAACCGCGGATCGTCCGAAAACGGCATTGACTTGTATCCGCCCTCGTAAGCCGCGGAGTTCGGCCGTCGTGGCAATAAGGTAACGAGATGCTGAGAACGATAATTGAGCCGTGGCAACTGAAGTGTATACGGTAAGCGAGCGAGTAATGCGATTCCTGTGGAGGAAATCATGCTTGCAAGCAGCATCATTGAAATCATCGAGCGGCGGCACGCCTCGTTCCTCGAAAAGTGCCATTCCCAATCTATCGACAACTCTAACGAAGCGGGCCTAGTTAATCCGCGGATCATAGAAGAATATGATTCGCTGATGGCTGAGATTGAAGGGCTTTGCAAAGCCATACCGAACGCGCACGCGCCGGGCCTGGTAGTCCTAGAGTTCCCGGAGGACCCGAGCGAAGAGTGGATCCTGGGTGATCAGGGGCAACCGGGCGGGTAAAAGGCGGGTGGAATCGTCGACCGGCAATATATCGCGATGCGTGGTGGAGGATTGCTGTGCCTGCGCCATGACACACAGTTGAGTCAAACAAAGAGGGGGCTTTCGGTGAATCCGCGCAGGTAGCGGCTCCGCCCCGCACATGACAGCCTCGCCCTTCGCAGGACAACCCACCGTTATCACAATGGTAGAAGGGTTGCTTGCGTCAGGGTGTGGCCAGTGGGTCTGAGGTTCAGATTCCCGGCGGGACAAAGGGAGGCTGGATGCACCCGACAACCAAGACCCGGATGAAGGATAGCGCGCGTCCGGCTGAAAGAGTCGAAGAGCATATCATCGAGATTGTCAGCGATTCGGGCGAAGGGGCTCAAACCTGCGGCCAGATGTTCGCCGACCTTTGCGTCCGGAACGGCAACGGTGTGTGGACGGTTGAGATCATTCCCGCAGAAATCGAGCCTCCGAGGCGCTCCCGCGCTGGAGCCAGCGGGAACCGGATTCGCCTCGGCTCGAAGTCCGTGACCAATGCTGGCGACTTCGCCGATATTGTGGTGGCTCTTAACGAGCAGGTCTTGTACAGTCGCATCGACGCCGGGGCTCTTCGGCCCGGAACCCTGGTACTCGTAGACCGCTGCGGCGGGGAACATCCGGACGAGAACGTTGCCCGGCACTATAGAGAGGCGATCCGCCACTTCCGCGCCAAGGGCTTCATCGTGATTGAGGTCCCGATCGAGGAGGAATGTCTCAAGCGTACTGACGAAGTCCGCAAAGGCAAGAACATGTGGGTCTTGGGGATGCTCTGCGCCATCTACGCTCTCGACGAGACCTCGGTTCAGGAGAGAATCGCCACGCGGTTCCGTAAGAAGGGCAATGACTTCGTGCGGAGGAATATGGACTTGTTTGAAGCCGGCCGCGAATGGGCTCTCGAGAACATCGAATATCGATTTCACGTCCCTGCACAAAACATTACGCGGCCTACAGTCGCCATGAACGGCAACCAGGCGCTGGCCCTAGGCATCATGGCCGCCGGGATTGAAATGTGCTCTATGTATCCGATCACGCCCGCGACTTCGGCGTCCCATTTTCTGGCCTCGGCCTTCGCCGAGACCGGAGGTTTCGTTCACCAGGCGGAAGACGAAATCGCAGCTGTTGGCTTCGCTATTGGCTGCTCGTACGCGGGCAAAACCGCCGTTACCATCACCTCCGGACCGGGGTTCGCGCTTAAGACTGAGTTTTTGGGACTCGCCGTCATGGCGGAGGTTCCAATCGTGGTGGTTGTCGTGCAGCGCGGCGGACCGTCGACCGGTTTGCCGACCAAGATCGAGCAAGGCGACCTTCTGGCCGCGCTCTATTCTTCCCCGGGCGACAGTCCGAAAATCGTGATGGCTCCGGCGACAGTAGAAGAGTGCTTCCATTTCATGGTGACCGCACGCAAACTCGCCGAGCAATTTCGAGGACCGGTCATCGTGTTGTCGGATGCAAACCTGGCGACCGGCCAGCAGCCATTTCCCAAGCCCCAGGTAAGCCAAGCGTGGCTTGCGCCGCCGCTCGATCAATCCCCTTGGGACCCTGAGCTGCCTCCCTTCGCTTGGGATACGAAAACTGGCCTTTCGCGCCGTCCGATCCCGGGCCAGCGGGGTGGTGAATATGTCTTAACAGGTCTCTCTCACGACGAGCAGAGCCACGTCGCCTATGAATCGGCGATCAACGAGCGGGGGATGAAAATGAGGAGCCGCAAACTGGCGGTCCTCGAAGGGTCGCTCCAACCTCCGAAGATTCATGGCGATCCGGAAGGGGATCTGCTTGTGGTCGGATGGGGCTCGACCCTCGGCGCGGTCGAGGAAGCGGTCGACCGGTTACGCGCCGATGGACTTCTCGTATCCTCGATCCACTTGCGGTTTCTGTCACCGCTTGAGCCGGGGCTTAGAGAAATCTTCAGCAGATTCCAAAAAGTGATGACGGTGGAAGTAAACTACAGCGACGACCTCGGCGAGCCCTATGTCAATGCCGAGTCGCGGCGCTATTCGCAGTTGGCTCAGTTGCTGCGTGCGCATACCTTGGTGGATGTGGATTGCTGGTCGCGCATCCCCGGTAACCCGATCCCGCCCGGCGAAATCGAACGGCAGCTACGCAACCGCATGCACGTTATCCGACTGGAGGCTCGATGCAAGGTCTAAAGAAAGAATGGGAGATTGAACCGAAGACCCGGGAGTGCACCATCGAGGATTTCAAAGGCGCGCAGCCGCGCTGGTGTCCTGGGTGCGGCGATCACGCCGTGCTGAATGCCGTACAAAGACTGGCTCGGGACAAGCGGCTGCTTCCGGAAAAGACCGTCGTTGTGTCTGGAATCGGGTGCGCCAGTCGTTTTCCGCATTACATGAGGACCTACGGTTTTCATGGTCTGCATGGACGAGCGTTTCCGGTCGCCTGCGGTGTGCGGAGCCGCCGTCCGGATCTGCACGTGTTTGTAGTCACGGGCGACGGAGACTGTTGCGCCATCGGTGCGGGTCACTGGATTCACGCGATCCGCTACAACATGGATTTAACGGTTTTGCTGCTGGATAACAACATCTATGGGCTGACCAAGAACCAAACTTCGCCCACAACCAGAATGGGCGAGCGTTCCAATACCCATCCGCTCGGAGCGTACCTGCCTCCACTGAATCCACTGACCGTGGCGCTCGGCGTCTCCAACGCATCGTTCGTGGCACAGACCGTCGACTGGAGTCCTCCTCATCTTTACAACACCATTCGCGCCGCTTATGAGCACGCGGGCACATCCTTTGTGCGGGTTCTCCAGCGTTGCCCACATTTTACTTCTCACGTGTTTGAGAAAGCGCTTAATGATCTTTCCCATGTGCTGCTGATGCAACACGAGCGGGGGATTGCGCTGGAGTTGGACGTAGCCAGGAAATTTCCCAATCAGGTTGCGCACAACCCAGACAACCTGGACGAAGCCAGATCGATCGCTTCGCGCGAGGACGTGTACCCAATTGGGTTGTTTTACCGGAACGAGAATGCTGTGCGTTACGACGAGATCACGTCGCGGGGCCTCTCGAAGACGCAGGCGGAGAAACTGGCGGCGGTCCAGGCGGCGCTCGAACGATTTGCGATTTGAGGAAGGATGCCCATGGGTTCAACAGCTGCGAACTCGCGCGAGCAGTTGCGGAGCTTTCATATCACAGGCCGCGGTCTGGAAGACTTGAGACCTTTGAGCGGGCTGCGTCCGGCAATTTTCGACGAACTGGATCAAATGCCTTCTTTGGAAGCCGTCTATCCGGCATATGTCGCGCCGGGACAGCTGCCGAAAGCCCTTGCGGAAATCGTCGGAGAATCTGCGTACACCGCGGCGATCGTGGCTGCGTTTCGGGCGGCAATGGGAGATCGCATGCTGGTCGCGATTGCCGAAGTGAGAGACGCCGTGTTCCAGTCGGTCAATGCGGAAGGCGTTCTCGACGATCTGGGAAAGCGCATCCCGGCCGAGGGATGGCTGGTCCCATTCCGGGCAGAAGCGTTACCGTTGCTGTACGCAGCCACGCTAGCCGCCACGCGCGGGAAATTGCAGGCTAGGTTCTTCGACCAAGTGAAGCAGTGTTTTGCTGGCGTCGAAGGGTTGCTCGCCGTGGACGATGCGCATCGGTGCGAATCTCCGTCTTCCGAGCAGATTTCCGCATCCTTGGGGATGCAGGCCGCGGCGTTCTTCAACCTGTCCGCTATGTCAGAAGCATTCAGCCGGCCAGGCCAGAAGGTGTACCAGATGGACCCCGAACGCAGGGCGCGCTGTGAATCAACGCTTGCGACCTTGGCAATCGGGCTGCGCGAACACGAGCAGCAGCCGCTTTTCTGGCTGTTCCACTCCGGTCCCGAGCCTTCCTTCTTAAGTACGTTTGGCGGTGAATGCCGTCAGAGCGCGGATAGTTGCGCCGCTGCGCTGGATCTCAGCAGCCAACAATTGGAATGGCTCGTACCCCTTCTGCGGGCCATGCGAGTCGCACGACTCGAGGTCGACTCGGCGTTCGATCCCGCCGTGCATGCTCAGCTGCTGGAACGCTTCGAATGGGAGACCGCAGATCCGGAAGAGCTGGCGGCCCTCCCGGCAGTAGTGGTGATGGAACCGGCGGATCGCTTGGCACGTATGTCTTTGACTTCCTTCTCGCGTCTATTGCGATCGGGTCGGGCGGTCCAGAGTCTTGCACCCACACCAGGACTCTACGTCGAAGATCTCAGCGGCGCGGTTCCCGATTTTGGATATCTGTCAATCGCTCATCGGGAAGCGGTTGTGGTCCAGTCCTCTCTGGCCAGCCTCAGTCATCTTTTGCAGGGTCTTTTGGAGGTGACCGGTACGTTGCGGCCGGCAGTCGCTGTCGTTTCCGTTCCGGAGGCCTTCGAAAGCGAAGCTGCGGCGTGGCTGGAGACTTCACTCTACATTCTTTCACGAACATTCCCGATCTACCGGTATGATCCTAATCGCACGCAGTCGCGAGAACGATTTGAATTGTTTGAACCTGGACCACAATTCTCCAGATTGAAAGCCGCGCACGTCGCGGCATTATCAAGGGATTTCCAGCGCCACTTCCGTGTCATCCCGGACTCTGCCTGGGACGACGAGCAGATGGAAATCGACGAGTATCTTGCCAAGTGCGAAATTGCCCTCCCACTTGCAATTCCGTATCTCTGGATCACCAATGCAGAGCGCCAACGTCAACGTGCCGTCATTACCCGAGAACTCGTCAATCTATGCCGCGATCGAAGTCGCGCATGGGAGATTTTCACGGAATTGGCGGGTACACACAAAACCACAGCCCAGGATGCCAGCCAAACGCCGTATGAAAAAGCGCGGCGGGAGGGAGTTACCCAGACGATCCAAGTTGTGCTCGCCATGTTAGCCGACCCTCGCATGCTGCGCGACTAAGCCGAACACTCGCGACCCGCGTCTGGTCATGTAAAAACGTTGGTCTGCCTGTATCCAGCAATTTGGAAAACACATTCAGGCGCTAAATCTCGACGATTCGGCGCGCCTTTTTGGTGGCTCACACATCACGGCCGCACCCAAGGCTGACACAACGAACGCCCAATTTGCCGATCTGGCGGCTTGCGGTTTGGCTTGCAGCGCCGGGGCTGCGTGCGCTGAGCGGGCGAAAACCCCCAAACGCGTCGAGTAGCGGACGCCTTTCTCTTGTCTCAAAAGCAACTTACGTTCGGTTGGCCAATTGCTACGAAATCTCAGAGGCAATTAATGCGACTGAACAAGCGGAGTTGGGCCGAACCCTACAAAATCAAGGTCGTCGAGCCGGTGCGCGTCACGACACGTGAGTATCGGGAGCGAGCCATCGCCGACGCGGGTTATAACACGTTTCTACTACGGTCCGATGACGTCTATATTGACCTGCTCACGGACTCCGGCACCAATGCCATGAGCGACCGGCAGTGGGCCGGCATGATGCTCGGGGACGAAGCCTACGCAGGCAGCCGCTCCTTTTACCATCTCGAAGACACAGTCCGGCGTGTCTACGGATACAAGCACCTCATCCCGACGCACCAGGGCCGCGCAGCCGAACATCTCATCTCGCAGATTCTGATCCGCCCGGGCGACGTGATTCCGGGCAACATGTACTTCACAACCACGCGGCTGCACCAGGAGCTTGCGGGCGGCCGTTTCGTGGACGTTATCATCCCTGAGGCGCACGACCCGGCGAGTAACCACCCCTTCAAAGGAAATGTAGATCTCGCAAAGCTGGAACAGGTGTTAGACGAAAATCAGGGTCGGGTGCCGTACGTGAGCGTGGCCGCCACTGTCAACATGGCAGGCGGTCAGCCGATCTCGATCGAAAACCTGCGTGCCGTCCGTGAGTTGACAGACCGACATGGTGTCCGCCTGATCCTCGACGCCACACGCGTAGCGGAGAATGCCTATTTCAACCAGCAGCGCGAAGTGAATCGGCCGGTGGCTGAACTCGTGCGAGAAATCTGCTCGCTCACGGGCGGCTGCACTATGAGTGCCAAGAAGGATCCGCTCGCAAACATCGGGGGATTTCTCGCGGTCAATGACGATGTGGTGGCTGAAGCAGCGCGCAACATGGTCGTGATTTACGAAGGGCTGCACACTTACGGCGGGATGTCCGGGCGGGACATGGAAGCTGTTGCGATTGGAATTGACGAATCCGTTCAGGACGATCACATGCGCGCCCGCGTCGGACAGGTGCAATATCTGGGGCAGAAGCTGCACGACTGGGGGATTCCCATTGTCCTACCAATCGGGGGACACGGCGTGTTCCTGGATGCGCGCGCTTTTCTGCCGCATGTTCCCCAGGAGCAGTGTCCGGCGCAGAGCCTGGCAGCCGCCATTTATGTCGATTCGGGAGTACGGACGATGGAGCGCGGCATCGTGTCGGCAGGCCGCGATGCGGTTACCGGAGAAGAACACATGCCGAAGCTCGAGCTGGTGCGGCTCGCGATCCCACGGCGGGTGTACACGCAAGCGCACATGGACGTGACTGCGGAGTCAATCCTATACG
Organism: Bryobacteraceae bacterium; assembly: GCA_050015435.1. GTDB lineage: Bacteria > Acidobacteriota > Terriglobia > Bryobacterales > Bryobacteraceae > Palsa-187. The sequence continues at coordinate 2,882 of JBEKBK010000266.1, read as the reverse complement.
TTTACGAAGATCGCGACCGGATCGGAGGCTTGAAGATGATCTACGAGCCCAAGTATCTACGATTTTTCCAGGCGCAGTTTGAACCTCTGCCGGTGGCTCCGTCCACCTCAGCCGGCGAACTGGAACACGTCGAGGTCTAACTGTCCGCCCTTAGCCTACGAATTTGAAGGTCTGGCTGAAAAATTGTCTTAAATCGCCAGGGCGCGCGCAGCGAGCCGTTCGACAAACTGAGCCAGGTAGTCTGGCTTGGCCCCGGTCTCTTCGGCCAGAACAATGTAAGGCGACATTAGTGTGGCACGCAGTACAAAGAGGCCGTGTTTGCGGTATTCCACCGGGTCCACCGCGAGTCGCGCCAACGGATCAGCCGTATAGTTCGGATAACGAATCACCGTGTGCGATAAGAAATACGGCTGCGAGTAACTGTAATCTCCATCGCTGTATTCGGCGTCGATGGTGAATTGACGGTACAGTGCGCGGTTGAAATCATTCATCCGGGACGGAGAAGACTCGCCCGTTCGCCGTACAAGAAAACACACTATGTTGGTATCCGGCGGATGCCCGGTCAGTGGCACAAATTCGAGTAAGAGTGTCTCGCCATTGGCTTGCCTTGCCGGCGCCCAGTGGACCAGCCGCTCATACAGTTCGCGGGCGGCCAAGAGCGAAGCACGGCAAATTTCACCGTAGCCGTCGCGGTTCAGCGGAATCATGCGGTGCGAAAGCCAACAGCCGGCCACTGCGGAGCCGGGTTTCGATCCTTCGAGGATGTAGGGTCCGATGGACCGGGGCGGTGACTGGTCGTAGGCGCATGCTTCCTCATGCACGGCACTGGCGAGGTAAGCCGCGGCCTCAGTCAGTAAAGGGCGTACCCGATCGCTCCGAAACGCCGCCACGCCGCACGGGTACGGTACGTACCCCATCTTGTGCGGATCAACGGTCACCGAGTCAGCTTTGGGAATGGCGAGGAAGGCGCTACAGACCTCGCGGTCGCCCCATGCCAACTGCACCGTACGTGAGTAAGCTTGCTGCGAGAGATCGAGCGGACGGGCGACGAAGGTGCGCACAGCGTCCAGGTGTCCGGCCAAAGAATCCGGCTCCCCTTCTCCGGCACCCGGAGCAAAAAGAGTACGCAGGTAGCCGCCCCAAGCGGCATCCACGTGTAGCCAGAAGCTGGTGTTATGGTGCGTCTCGCACTTTTGGCGCAGGTCAGCCACTTTGTGTATTGGATCCACGGCGCCCTCTTCGGTGGTGCCCGCGCTTGCAATGACGGCCAAGGGCAGGACGCCGTTGTCGACTGCCCGACGCAGCTTCAAATCCAAATCGTGTGGGTCCAAGCGGAAATGATCGTCCACATCCACATGGATTACGTTGGCAGCTCCAATGCCCAGAACATTGGCCGCCTTCTGGATGCTGTAATGGGCCGCGCCAGACGCAAAGATCGCCGGAGGCCATCGCGAGAAGCACAGAGCCGTGCCGTTCTGGGGAAGACTGCAACCAGTCTCGGCCAGCAGGCTCGACATGCGCTCTAAAGCCTGCGCGCGAGGGCTGCCTTCTCGGGCCACCAAGCTCTCAAGCAGCGTTTCGTGAAGATGAAGGACCTCGCTCGTGGTTAGGCCGAAACAGGCCCGTTCGTCGAACTTCTTGAAATTCTCCGTGTTTCCACTCGCCCTCAGAAGTGGGACGTCGAGATCGCAGCGTTTGGCGACCTGCAAAGCTGCGAACGGGAAGTACCGCACGTTCCGTGCAGCCCACAGCGTTTCAAGATTGGCCACTGTGCCGCCGCTGGTCACGTGCGCCCAGCCGAATTCCGTGCGCCCAGGACCTGGTGTTTTATAGCCGAGCATCGAAAGGATGTCGTGCCCGATCTCCAACTCCCAGCGCTCGGTGACCGGGGCAGCCTCTGGCGAAACGTTGTTCGGGTTGTAGAGCAGTCCCGCGAAGTACCCGAGCACCGAAGGCATGGTCTGGTCAGACAACATGTGCGCGAAATAACGCGGGCTGTAAAAAGGGAAATCGCGCCGCAGCCCCGCCAGCATTTCAGCTAACTTCTGCTGCAAGTCATCGCTGAACTGAACGGCCTCGCGGCGCATGTTTTGAGGCACTAGAATTTCGTCCGATGGGTAGTAATTGCGGCGCCAATGGAAGTAGTCCTGGAGGATGAATGAAATCAGCTTCTCTTGCAATTCGGCATTCTCGGCCTTTGGGCCGAGAAACCACGCGCCGAGCTGCTTGGTCTTATCTCGGAGCGGCTGTTGCGGATGCATACACTTCTATTGGCCGATCGAGTTTAAATTTTGACTCCTCGCCACCGGCCAGTTTACTAAAAGGCTGGCATCTTTTGACCTTCAGAAAAGCGTTTGTGGCTTCCGAATTCCGGTAGCGACGTCTAGCAGAAAATCGCAAAGCTCTTCTCATGTTGAGATTTGACGAATGACTAAGAGAGGGAATCATGTTTTGGGAGCACGTGCCAATGTGTTATTTGGCTGCGTGCGAGAACATTCGAGGGGTACGGTGAATGTGAACCAGCTTCCCTTTCCTAGCTCGCTCTCCACCCAGATGCGGCCGCCGTGCTCTGTCACCAGCCGCTTAGTGATCGCGAGACCCAGCCCCGCGCCTACCAACCCCACACGGGCGCCCGATTCCGTCTGGTAAAACTTGTTGAAGATTGTCTCCTGCTCTTCCCTCGGAATGCCGATTCCGGTGTCACTGACGGCTACCTCCAGAAAGCCGCCGCGGGATGTTGCTTCCACACGAATTTGGCCGGCCTCAGGCGTGAACTTCACGGCGTTGCTGAGCAAGTTGTAGATCACCTGTTTGAATCGAATCGGGTCCGCGTGGAGCGTCGTGGCGGGCGGAACGCGGGACTCGATCTGAATGGCTTTAGC
>JBEKBK010000265.1:0-11039 GCA_050015435.1 Bryobacteraceae bacterium | reverse complement strand
CAGCAAAATCCCGGATTCTATACCCTCAATGCTCAGGGCACTGGTCAGGTCGCGGCCATCAACTATGATCAAACCCCCGGCGGCGCGACGCCATGTACGCCACAGCCCGGGTGTGCCGTCAACAGTCAATCGAATCCCGTGGTGGCGGGACACATTATCGAGTTTTACCTGACCGGCCAAGGTCCGGTTCCGGGAGCACCGCCCGATGGAACGGCCCCGGGGGCGATAGCCACCCCGATTCTACCGACCATCGTGACCCAGATCGGATTCGTACCTTCCAGCGCAATCGGATATTCGGGCCTTGCTCCGGGCGAGCCCGGACTGTGGCAGATCAACATGACCGTCCCGATGGCCCTTCAGGCGACCGGAGTCAATCCGATCACGATCACGATGAATGACACGCCGAGCAACATAGGGCCTGGCGGAACCCAGATCCATACGACGTTCGCGGTGAAGTAACTTTTAGCCGTGCATGAACGTGTATGAACGTGAATAAAGCAATTCTTTGACGTTCATGCACAGCTTAATTCTCGGTGTCGAAGATGCCGGTGATCGCGTCCAGGCCGCGGTGCTCGTCGCCGTCGGTACGATGCGGCACCAGTTCACGGCGCATTTTCTCGAGCGTCATGCTCTGGATGAGGACCCGCCCCGGCCCCGTTAAAGTCGCCAGGAACAAGCCCTCTCCGCCGAACAACGCGGTCTTGATCCCGCCAACCATTTGAATGTCGTAGTCGATGCCTTCCTCGAACGCGACGATGCATCCCGTGTCGACTTGCAGCACTTCCCCCGCTCCCAAAGCGAACTCGACGAAATCACCGCCGGCGTGGATGAAGACCGCGCCCGGTCCGGTCAGCTTTTCGAGGATGAATCCCTCGCCGCCGAAAAATCCAGTGCCGAGCCGTTTGACGAAGGCGATGTTCAACTGCGTGCTCGATTGCGCCACCAGAAAGCTGTCGCGCTGAATGAAGACGCTCTCACCCGCCTTGAGCTCGAACCTTTGAATCTTGCCCGGGTAAGTTCCCGCGAATCCGATCTCCCCTGGTGTCGAGGAATGGAAGTACGTGAGAAAGAGAGACTGGCCCATCATTCTCCGCTTCAACGCTCCCCAGATCTTCTCGCCGATCGTCTCCCCGCTCATGCGCGTTTCCCACACCACCTGCGGGGACTTGTAGATCATCCGGCCGGCCTCCGCATACAGTTCCTGGCCCGGTTTGAGCCGAATGCGAATGATCTGGAGGTTGTCGCCCTGGATCGTGTAATCGAGCGCGGTGTGAGGAACGGGTGGCGCAATGTTTTCGGGCACCGGCGCGGGCGCAGGGCCGCTAACCGGCTGCCCGCAACTCGTGCAAAATTTCGCGCCTTCACCTATGGCGCTACCGCAGTTAGTGCAGAATTTCATAGGTTCACCTCAAAAGAATCGCCGCGGGAAGACTGGATCGCCTCAATCCCGTACGTGCTCTCGATCACTTTCACCAGAGCCGCGCCTTGAGCGGGCTCGCCGTGCACTACAAATATCTTCTTCAATCCGTTCGCGATCGGGCGCATCCATTCGATCAATTCCTTTTGGTCGGCGTGACCGCTCAATTCATCGAGCGTAACCACCTCCGCCCGGAGCGGCATCGGCTCACCGAAGATCGGAACCTCCCGTTGTCCCTCCTGAATCTTCCGCCCGAGTGTGTGTTCGGCTTGAAAACCAGTGATCAGGACCGTGTTGCGCGGATCCTCAATATTGTTTCGCAGATGGTGCAGGATGCGGCCCGCTTCGCACATGCCGGAAGCTGAGATCACGACGAACGGCCCGTGCAGGTCGTTCAGCGCTTTCGATTCGTTCACATCGCGAATGTACCGCAGGCGATGGAATCCGAACGGGTCCTCGCCGATCTGGAGAAAATCCCGCGCCTCCTGGTCATAACATTCGGGGTGCTTGCGGAAGACGTCGGTGACGTTGACCGCCAGCGGACTATCGACGTAAATCGGGATCGAAGGAATGCGGTTCGCCTCGATCAGCTGGTGCAGCAGCAACACGAGCTGCTGCGTGCGCCCCACGGCAAAGCTAGGAACGATGATCCTTCCACCCCTAGCGGCGGTGCGCGTCACGATGTCCGCCAGCTTGTCCGAAATGTGCTGCAGATGCTGGTGCAGACGGTCGCCGTAGGTACTCTCGATGATCAGGTAATCCGCGGGATCGAGCGGCTGCGGGTCGCGAATAATCGGTAGACCGGGTCTGCCCACATCGCCCGAGTACGCCAGGCGCACGCCATCGGCTTCGAGAATCATCGATGTCGAGCCAAGCATGTGGCCCGCATCGTAGGTGGTGTACGCAAACCCGGGAGCGATTTGCTTGCGTTCCCCAAGCTGGACCGGCCGAAAGAGCGGATAAGTACGCTCGGCGTCATCCAGCGTGTAGAGCGGGACGCACTCGCGGTCGTCCCGGCCGATCGCTTTGCGGTGCGCGCGCCGCTTGTTGCAGAACTCGGCGTCCTTCTGCTGGAGATACGCCGAATCCGCGAGCATTGCCAGGCATAGATCGATCGTCGCGGGCGTGGTGTAGATCGGCCCTGAAAATCCGTTATGCACCAGCGTCGGCAGATTGCCGCTGTGATCGATGTGCGCGTGGGAAAGGATGACCGCCTCAATACTCGACGCCGCGAACGGGAACCGGCTGTTTCGCTCGAAGGCTTCCTGCCGGCGGCCTTGATACAACCCGCAGTCCAGCAGGTATTCGCGGCCCCCAGACTCGATGTGATGCATCGAGCCGGTGACCGTCTTAGCGGCCCCCCAAAATGTGAGCTTCATTCGCGAGTTCGGATACAATCACTATACGATGCCCGCATTTCTGGTGTTCCTGTTTTTTGTTACTGCGGCATGGGCGCAAAAGAAGCCCATCACGCTCGAATCACTGAACGAGCCGAGCCACGGAGTGGAGGCTCCGGGTCCGGCGAATTGGGCGCCCGACGGCAAGACTTTCGTCTTCCGGCAGGGAAAAAATCTGGACATTTATGATCCCGCGACCAAGTCTTCCAGAGTGCTGGTAGCGACCGATCCGATGAACGACGCGGCCGTCAAGCCACCCGACGGTGGACCGTATCAGTGGCAGAACCGCGGCGTGCGCGAACCCGGCTTGCAATGGTCGTCATCGGGCAAGGAGCTTTTGTACTCCAACGGCGGGGACCTATTTCTGATTCATGTCGACACCGGGAAATGGGAACAGATCACCAGGACGCCAGTGGCGGAGCACGATTCAAAGTTATCGCCGGATGGCAAGATGGTTTCCTTCCGGCGCGACTGGGATCTGTATACGCTGGAACTGGCAACCGGCAAGGAGACCCGGCTCACCACGAATGGCGGCGACACGCTGCGCAATGGCGGCCTGGATTGGGTCTATCCGGAAGAGATCGGATTGAGCACTGCGTATTGGTGGTCGCCCGATTCCAAGCGCCTCGCGTATCTGCAATTCGACATCAGCCGCGAACCTCAGTTCCCGCATGAAGACCTGCTCAAACGCAAAGCGGTGTTTGAGCCGGAACGTTATCCGCAAGCCGGCGACAACAATGCCGATTTGCACCTCGGCGTGGTCGACGCTGCCGGTGGGCCGACGAAATGGCTGGAGATCGGCGATACGCGACAGAGCTTCCTGATCGCAAGAGCGGGCTGGATGCCGGATTCGCGAAGCGTTTACGTGGTCCGCACCAATCGCGTGCAGAACCGCCTGGAGCTTTTCTCCATCAACCTGGAAACCGGCGCGCCTTCCACCATCCTGCGTGAGAGCGACCCTTACTGGATCAACATTCGGGACGACGTTCATTTCCTGAAGGACGGAAAGCGTTTCCTGTGGACCAGCGAACGCGACGGCTTCCGGCACTTGTATCTTTACTCGAATGACGGCGGCAGTATGAAGCAACTCACGCAAGGCTCATGGGAGATCCGGGACTTTGCCGGTGTGAATGAGAGCGCCGACCGCGTGGTCTATACGTCGACCGAGGGCGATCCGCTGGAGACGCATGTGTACAGCATCAAGCTGAGCGGCGAGGATAAGCGCCGGCTCGATACCACCCCAGGCACGCACCGCGTTTCAATGGGGCCAACGGGAGCGTATTATCTGGACAGTTATTCAACGCTCACGTCGCCTCCGAGAACGACGCTGCATGCAGCCGATGGAACCGAGCTTGGCGTGTATCGAGAGGCGGATCGTACGCAGATGGACGAGTACGACATCCTGCCTACCGAATTCGTCAGCTTCAAAGGCGCCGATGGAACGCCGCTTTACGGGCGCGTAATCAAGCCCGCGGGATTCGATCCCGCCAAGAAATACCCAGCCATTGTCGCGGTTTACGGCGGGCCTGATGTTCCTCTTCCGGTGCGAAATTCCTGGACCGGTTTGAGCGTCGATCAGGTTTACGCGCATAAAGGGTACGTCGTCTGGCAGGCGGAAAATCGGGGAGGCACCGGGCGGGGCCACGCATTCGAAATCCCGGTCTATCACAATCTCGGTGCGGTCGAATTGGCCGATCAGGCGGCCGGCGTGAAGCATTTGATCTCGATGGGATTCGTGGATCCCGACAAGATTGGCATTCACGGCTGGAGCTACGGCGGATTCATGACGCTCAACGCGATGTTGAATGCTTCGGATGTATTCCACTGCGGCATCGCGGGAGCGCCGGTGACGAGCTGGTTGAATTACGACACCATTTACACCGAGCGCTACATGGGGCTTCCGAGCGAGAATCCGGACGGCTATAAGAACACCGCCCTGCCGCAGCGGGCTCCCAACTTAAGAGGGAAGCTGATGATTGCGCACAATATCGAGGACGACAATGTGCTGTTCCAAAATACGATGCAGATGATTGACGCGCTGGAACGGGAAGGGAAGCAGTTCGAGTTCATGCTCTATCCGCAGAAGACGCACGGGGTCGGCGGCGAGGCCGAGCACCAGATGGAAGCGAGCATGCTCGATTTTTTCGACCGGAATCTTAAATGAGAATCTACTGCCTGCTGATTGCTGCAACGATGTGTGCCGCTGCTCAGAATAGAACCGTTACGGACGCCGAAGTGATGAAGGTCCATCGCTCGACGCTGCTCATCGACACGCATAACGACCTCCCCAGCCGAACCGTGGATGGATTCGATGTTGGGCCGCGCGCCACCACCGGCCACACCGACCTGGTGCGGCTGAAAGAAGGAGGCGTCGGAGCTACGTTCTTTGCGGTTTACGTCGCCGGAAGCTGGGTGGAGGGAAATCACTCCGCGAATCGCACGCTGCAGATGATCGATACTGTGAAGCACGACATTATCGGGAAATATCCCAATGATTTCGTGCTTGCCACTACGGCCGCGGAGATTGAGGCGGCGCACAAGCGCGGAAAATTCGCCGTGCTGATGGGGATCGAGGGCGGGCACGCGATTGAAGACAGCCTGCGCCTGCTTCGCGACTACTACGCGCTCGGCATTCGCTACATGACGCTGACCCACAGCAACACCAACAATTGGGCGGACTCCTCGGGAGACATGACCAAGGCCGGTGTTACGCATCACAACGGGCTGACCGATTTCGGCAAAGATGTAGTGCGCGAGATGAACCGGCTGGGCATGATGGTTGACATTTCACACGTCGCCGATAAAACGTTCTGGGACGCGATGGAGGTAAGCAAAGCTCCGGTGTTTGCGTCGCACTCGTCCGCCCGGGCGTTGGCGGATGTTCCGCGCAACATGACCGACGAGATGATTGTCGCGCTCGCCAAGAAGGGCGGGGTCGTGCAGGTTAACTTCAACTGCGGTTTTCTTGTGGCCGGATCAGGCGAGCCGGGCAAACCGCGGGCGAAGCTTTCGGACGTGGTCGCGCACATCGATCACATCAAGCAGATCGCGGGAGTCGGAGCAGTGGGCATCGGCAGCGACTTCGACGGCGTCGAATGTACGCCTGAGGGACTCGACGATGTCTCGAAGTATCCCAACCTGACTCGGGCGTTGCTCGAGAAAGGCTATTCAGCCGAAGACATTCGCAAGATCTACGGCGGCAACCTGCTGCGCGTTATGCGAGCGGTGGAGGCTGCCGCCGGAAAATAGCTGTCTGCTGTCTAGTCGTAATACTGCGGCGAGTGCTTTTGCTGATCGCTCTGAACCTTATCGTGGTTGATCCAGAGCTGCGCGTGATGTTCGGCCATTAAATCCGCGATCCGCTGCATCGACGCGACCGTCTTTTCCTTGTCCACATTCATGGAAGGAACTCGCCGGTTGTCCCAGTTGTCCTTGAGGTGAACCGCATCTCCGGTGAGTATGACCCAGCCGGTTTTCGGGAGATGCACCAGCAGGGACTGATGACCGACGGTATGGCCAGGCGTGGAGATGATGGTCACGCTCCCATCATCGAAAACGTCCTTGTCGCCCTCCAGCTTCATCGCGGGATGATCGGCGGCGATCACGGGGCTCTTCGCGCGCATGGCTGCGTCGTACTCCACCTTCTGGATCATCAACATCGCGTGAGGAAATAACTCGACATTGCCCGTATGATCGGGATGCGTGTGCGAAATGCCCACATACTTGATATCTCCGGGCGCGACTTTCAGCTCCGCGAGCTGCGCGGCGAGTGTCTTGTTGCGGCGCACGACCGTCGCTCCGCCCCCGCTTACCTGGCCGTCCGCCATGCCAGCCACCGCATCGGGATAACCGGTATCCCACAGGAAGTAATCCTGACCGTGGCGGATCAGGTAGCAGTTTTCAGACATGTCAATCGGCTTGCCTTCGTTGACGCCCGGAGTCCAGCGGGCCTGATCGGCGTTGTGGGACCAGCCGCAATCCAGGATATAGAGCCGGTCGGCGGTCTTGTCTTGCGCTTGCGCTGCGGCCATCCCCAAGAAAACCGGGACAGCCGCGATCATCACATTCAAAACTTTCATGTTTCACCCCTAAGCTTGAGCTGGTATTTCCATTGGTTCATCGGCGCTGCCACCATAGATTTTCGGAACCTTCGAACCCATGGGACGCAGATACGAGGAGAGCTGCCCACGATGGTGAATCGAGTGGCTGCACATCATGGACAGGTAGGTAACGGCCGGGAAGTTTAAAACGCCGTGAAAGTTGATCATCCGCGTCAGTTCTTCCGGCTTCAGGCCCGCAAGCCGGGCGCTCGCCTTGGCGAAATTCTCGTCGTACCATTCCAGCAGTTGGGCGGGAGTTTTCACTGATTCGGGAATCGGTTCGCCGGCAGAATCAAACGATCCGCTCGCCACTCCGTTCATGAAGAAACACTCGGACGAGGCTATGTGGGAAGCGAGTTCAAAGGCGCTCATCGCCTTGGGGTCCGGTTTGTACCCGCTCTTGTCGGCCGGGACGGCTTCGATGACGCGGCGCGTGGTCTTCTGTTCGTTCTGAATCTGCGGAAGACACACGGTGTTCAGGAGAAAGGTGGCTTGTTCTGGAGTCATACTCAATGAATCTATCACAAGCAGAGGAAAGCAAAGTACCACGCGGGCTCTCTGGAGAGCGGGCTATGCTTCAAGTGAAACGTTCCGAATTATGGAGATTCAATTCACCGCTCGCATTTTCAAGGAAGGCCGCAGCTACGTGGCGCACGCCTTGGGACTGGACGTTTCCTCGTGCGCCGGAAGCAAAGAGAAGGCCTTAAAGAATCTCAAGGAAGCCGTCCGGCTGTTTTTAGAAGAGGCCGACAAGATGGGCACGCTCGAGCAGATTCTTGAGGAAGCGCGCTCGAATAAAACCCAACGGATGTCTGCCAGCCCGTCTTCATCAGCGTCCATCCGCGGCGATTATGTGTTACTTGACTAGCTACAGAATAAACGCCGATAAAAGTTTCTTGGATCTCTCCCGCGCCTCGCATCGTATCCTTAGGAGGAATGTCAGAGAACGCCGTTGAGGCCGAGGGGCTCACCAAGGTTTTTCGTTCCTGGTGGAGCGGCACGGAGGTGCGCGCGGTCGATGGAGTCTCGCTGACCGTGCCCCGCCGGGCTGCCTTTGGACTGTTGGGGCCCAATGGAGCGGGCAAAACAACCTTCGTCAAAATGTTGATTTCGGCGGCGCATCCCACGGCCGGGCGAGCTCGCATTTTCGGCCGCGATGCCGTTGATCCGGTGGCCCGGCGTCCCATCGGATACCTTCCCGAAAATCACCGTTTCCCGACCTACTTCACCGGCACGGGAATGCTGGACTTTTATGGCGCGTTGTCCGGCGTGGATTCCTCTACTCGCCGGAAACGCATTCCCGAGCTGCTCGATCTGGTCGGCCTGGAGCAGCGCTGGGCGTCCGTCCGGCTGGGCAAATATTCCAAAGGGATGCTGCAAAGGCTCGGCCTGGCTCAAGCATTGCTCCATTCCCCCGAACTTTTGATCCTGGACGAACCAACCGACGGCGTCGATCCCGTGGGCCGTGTGCATGTCCGCGAAATCCTGCAACGGCTGGTGGATCAGGGCGTGACCATATTTCTCAATTCGCATCAGCTCGGGGAGGTTGAAATGTTCTGCGACCAGGTGGCGATCCTCCGCCGGGGACAAGTTGCGGTAACGGGGCGGGTGCGGGACCTGACTGCAGGCAAGGGATATAAGGTGGTGGCTACTGCGGTGCCCGAAGGTCTGGCCACGGCGTTGCGACAAAGCGCTTCATCGTTCGGCGTGCGCAACGGATTCACCGACTTCCAGTTCCCGACGCGCGAGGCCGTGAATCACGCCGTGGACGCGCTGCGCGGCGAACATTGCGAGATTGAATCCATTGTCCCCACCACCAGCACGCTCGAGGAGGTTTTCGTGAAGGCGGTATCGGAATGAGGGTAACGCTGGCGCTGGTCGAAGACACGTTCCGCGAGGCTTTCGCCCGGTGGATCTTCTGGGGATTATTCGGCCTCTCTACCTTGATGATCCTGTTCTTTCTCTTCTTGCTGAAGATTGATGTGGTGGAGGGCGCGGTCGCAACGCTAACGCTATTCGGGCGGACGCGCGAACGGGACGTGAATCTAATGATCCGCGGATTTTATGGCGGAATCGCGACATTTATTTACTCGTGGGGAATGGCGCTGGCGGTGTTCGCGTCGGCAGGACTGATCCCGCGCGTGTTGGAACCCGGCAGGATCGAGCTGATCCTTTCAAAGCCAGTTTCGCGCCTCCACATTCTGCTGGGCCGGTTCCTGGGCAACACGCTGGTGGTCGCGTCGAATATCGTTTATTTGGTTGCCGGAGTGTGGTTGATTCTCGGCGCAAAAACGGGAATTTGGGGTCCGCGATTTCTGATCACCATTGCGACGTCGATCTTTACCTTCATCGTGCTGCTCACAGTAGTCGTTTTGCTCGGCGTGTTGGTCGAGAGTACGGCGCTTGCGACCATGGTAACGGTGGGCTTGATGATTCTGAGCGCGGTGCTGGCGCAGACCTCTCTCGCGGTCCGCCTGCTTTCTTCCGAAGCATATCGTCAAACGTGGAGGGCTTTATACTATGCACTGCCGAAGGTCTACGACATGGGAACCATGACGCTCGACCTGGTGCGCGGCAATGCGTTCGGAGGCTGGATGCCGATCTGGAGTTCCGCTCTCTTCGGACTGGTGATGCTCGGTGCTGCTCTGACTATATTTGAGAAACGGGACTTTTAATGCGAAGTATTTTCCTTACGGCCCCTGTTCTAACAATGGCGGTGATGCTCATTGGTTGCGAGCGGCCTCATCCGCCCAACTTCGGCGTCAAGATCGATCCGGCGCTGGCCATGATGGTGCCGTCGGATACGGTGCTGATGGTGGGTACACGCGTCGAGGAACTGGTCAAGACGCCGGTGTATTTGAAATATGTGGCGGGCCGTTCGATTCCGCAGATTGACGAGTTTGCGCGCTACACCAAGCTCGACCCGCGCAAGGAGCTGTGGGAGCTCCTGTTCGTTTCGAACGGAAAGCAAAGCGTCCTGCTGGGACGGGGCAAGTTCTCAGACCAGTTGGAAGATCCGAGGGCGCAAAAGGGCAACCCGAATGTTTCGGATTACAAGGGTCTCACCATAGTCGGTACCGGCAACACGGCGGTGATGTTCATCAATACCAGTACGGCTGCGGTGGGCAGTCCGGAAGCGCTGCGCGCACTGGCCGATCAGCGCGAACATTCCGGCGGACCTCCAGCGTCGCTGGTAGCGCTAATGAAGGACCTTCCCAAAGAAGCGCAGTTCTGGGCGGTGTATTTGGGCGGACCGGTCAAGCTGCCATTCGACGACAACAGCAATCTGGGGAACATCAACAAACTGCTCAGCTCCGTTCAAAGCGGCTCGCTGTATCTGGATCTGCGGACCGGAGTGAAGGGCGCTGCGCAGGGAACCTGCACGTCAGAGCAAGCCGCCCAGCAGGTGCACGATGCGCTGAAGGCGTTGATCGGATTTGGACGGCTCAGCGTGAAGCCCGGACAGGAAGAATTGCTGCCGGTTTACGACAGTATTCAAGTGACGCAGAATACCAATCAAGCGAAAGTGCAGATCGATGTTCCGCAGGATTTGGTCGACAAGTTCCTGCGCGTGTGGTTACCGGGCCCGTTATAAGAGACGAAAATTTACCTCGATGGTGGCCAATACCGCAACGGGCTGGCCATCCTTGGTGCCCGGTTGGAACTGCCATTGGCTGACAGCATCGATCGCTTTCTCGTCGAGGCCCAATCCCAGGACTCGCAAAATTCGGAAATTGCGAGCCACTCCATCGGTGCCGATTTCACAAGAGATCGCCACCGTGCCTCGGAGACCCGCAGCGCGCGCCTCGTCGGTATACTTGGGTTCGACTTTTTGCAAGACCCTCGGAGGCGCGACGCCGTTACCGATTCTATATACACCGCTCGATAGGGCAGGCGCGGGCTGCGCATTCGCTCGCTGGGTGGCCGTCGCTCGAGCATCCAGCTCGGTGGCTTCGTCCACGCGGCCTTGCTGTCGCAGGAACTGAGAATATACTTTCATGGTTTATGTTGCGCTCACCGTTATGTAGTGCTGGGGGAGGCTCACGAGCCAACCCGCGCCGGCAGGCCCGTAGTATTACGGACTTGCCGGTTTTCTTTTGTCTTGCGCCGTACATAAGTAATCTC
>JBEKBK010000264.1:0-11163 GCA_050015435.1 Bryobacteraceae bacterium | reverse complement strand
GCGGGTTCGGCGAGCGAAATTCAGAACGCGGCCGCGGTAGTGGCGGAGGGCGTGGACGCGAATGCCGATCTGCATGCCTCCGCCGACTACCGGCGGCACTTGGCCGTGGTTTACACGACGCGCGCGCTGATGGCTGCGCTCGCGAGGTCGGCGTGAAGATAGAGGGTTCCTACACGCTTCCCTTTCCCCCGGACATTGCCTACCTCCGGTTGCAGGATCCGGAAGTGCTGGCGCGATCCATGCCTGGATGCGAAGGCCTTGAAAAGACCGGCGAGGACGAGTATCGGATGACCATGAAGATGGTGCTCGCGGCGCTGTCGGGGTCTTTTGAAGGGAAGGTACGCATTGCGGATCAGAACCCTCCGACGAGCTTCCGGCTGCTGGTAGAGGGCACCGGGAAAATCGGTTTCGTGAGGGGTGAGGGGCTGCTGAAGTTCACCGGAAAAGACAGCGGGTCCGATGTTTCCTATGAAGGCGACGTGCAGGTGGGTGGAACCATGGCGGCGGTTGGTCAACGCCTGATCGATGTATCCGCGAAGATGATGATCAAGCGCTTCTTCGAAAAGATTGCTGAGGAGGCAACGCAAGGCGCCTCGGAAACCGCATAGGTACCACCGCTTGCTCACGCGCGCGGCTCTGTTTGTATTACCGAGCCGCGACCGTGAGGGAGTGGTTAGAATCAGTTAACGGTTCCCACTCTTGACCGCTGCTTCGTTGGCCCGCAGTGAGACCGCGTCTGCTCCGGTCTCCACTGGAACCGTCTTCACGTTAAACTGATTCGTCTTTCTATAACGGCTCGACTTCCAATCCGGATTCGCGTTCTGGATCACGTTCCCTGTAAAGACGGCGCCCTCGAGAATGGCTAGCGGGCCGCCTCCACGAGAATCCCCAAATAGGTCGCAACCGAAGAGATTATTGGTAACCACAGCGTTCGAGGGAGCCAGGCCGGTCTCGCCCACCAGCCACCAGGAATGGTCATTCTGGTTCTCGCGAAAATTGAACGTGTTGTGATCGAGGATCAGATTATTCGGCGGCCCGGCGATCAGCAACCCGTGAGAGAACGCAGCGTAGAACATGCTCAGGTCGTCGAAGAGATTGTTCTTGAGGGTGATATCGTGCACCAACTGGAGCTGATCCTTGGGATAAGCCGCCAGATCGTCAATGATGCCGATGATCATACCGGAGCCTGAGTGGCGGATGATGTTGTTGGTAAAGGAGAGCGTGTCTATATGGTTGGCCGCGGTTCCACCCGCGCCGGTGCGGGGCGTGATGAGAATCGCGGTTCCATTTTGCCCGCCCATCCAGTCGTTCTCGAAGACGTTCGAATCGATCTTGAAGTTATATCCGTCTTTGAATTCGAGGAGATTCTTAACAATGAACTTGCTTTCTCGCCAGCTCATTGGCTTGAAAAAATAATTGTGTTGAATTAAGCCGCGCGTCGGGATGAGCGCGGGCCCCACATCCGGGCCGGTGCCACCGATCATGACATTTTCGCCTGCGGCTTCCAGGTAATTATTGATAATGTTGATCGGGCCCGCGCTCGAATAGACGTTGATGGTGTTGGCCTCCATGAAATCCGAAACGAACCCGCTCATATAGGAGTCCTTCACCGTAATGTTGTCCGCGTTCCCCATGATGCCGCGGTTGTAACTGTGAATGCCGTCCCCGTGGATGAAACAGCGGTCAAACTCGAAATCGCGGGGTGCGTCGGCCAGCGTGGGATTATCCCCGTATCCGATGAGAACCAGGTTGTAATTCACGCCTGCGCGCTTATTGTCGGCGGTGATCTCGATTCCTGTAAACCGCCAGCCATGCGCCTTGCGCTTGGCGTGATCCGGGTTTTTCAGGTCATTTTGGATGGCCGGCAGTTCATCCGGGCTCGTGATCGTGGCTTTAATGTCTCCCGGTTTCACCCTGTGTCCCGCGGGTACCGCGACATTGCTCGCGAGGGTAACCCAGCCCGAATCCGCACGCGCGGGCAGAGTCAGGTGGCCGATCCAGGAATAGCCATCGGGCAGGACCAAGGTATCTCCCCCCTGGGCGGTATCGACGAAGCCTTGAAGATTGTCATGCACATCCAGATAGTGCGTTTCCGGCCGCAAAGTGCCGTGCAATGCAGCGCCGTAAATCGCGAACTCCCCGGCGGACTTGGTAAAAGCAACGGAAAGCGTACGCCCGGCACTTGCCGCCGCGAAATGGATGGTGTACACGCGCACACCGACGCCTGGAAATGTTTGTGAGTCGTTCACGTCCGCCACGCCACCGTCGGATAAGTGCAGGTTCAGCGTAAGCTTCCCGCCTCCTGTAAGCCCCGCGACCAAGGTCAGTGTCCGATCCTCAGTGCCCGCGAGCGCCTGAATCAGCAGATTGTCATTATTGATGTGGCCGGCAGTGCCATCCCAAGCCGCGGTGGAATCGGTCCAGGCCAGCTTGACCAGATTCGGTGTGAAGGCATAAAAACGAGTATCATGCGCGCCCCACGTGTAGGCGCCCATGAGTCCGGTGCCATTCGTCTTGCGGGCGGTTACACAAGGGCCACTCTGGCAGTCCATGGTTCCGAACTGCATCCAATCCGAGATACCCGGCGCGCTGAAATTGATCACCTCGCCCGGCCTGGGAATTTCCGACGAGACTTTGATCAGCGCGGCCCCGGCCGCGTTCGCCTGGGTGAGCGTCGCCAAAATCCAGATCGGAACCAAGAGGAACTGTTTCATTCAACAAGCTAAGCTTATCATCAGTCAAACAGTACTCATCGGCCTTCTCATACAATTCTTTACGGAGCTGGGCAGCTCCCGGACCGATTTAGTCGTGATTCCGGTGCCATCTTTTGATATACTTAAGCCGCTAACCCGCCTTCGCGATGCATTGGTCCGTATCCGAAGGACTCTAAGTCTATGAGGTAAAAGGATCTGTATGCGATTCTGTTTCTTCGGTTTGATCATCACCAGCGCGGCTTTCGCCGCCGACGGTTCCACGACGCCACCCACGTTTACCAAGGACATCGCGCCGATCTTTCAGGCGAAGTGCGAAGAGTGCCATCGCAAGGGCACAGCCGCTCCGATGTCGCTTGCAACTTACCAGGAGTCTCGGCCCTGGGCGAAATCGATCAAAGAGAGGGTCGCTTCAAGGAACATGCCGCCATGGCATATCGATAAGACAGTCGGGATCCAGCACTTTCAGAATGACCGATCGCTGAATGACCAGCAGATCGCCACCATCGTGAAGTGGGTGGATGCAGGCGCTCCGCAGGGCGATCCGAAGGACATGCCGGCTCCGAAGCAGTGGCCGACGGACCAGACCTGGATGCTCGCCAAGCAATACGGCGAGCCCGACCTGATCATCAAATCCGAAGACTATACGATGCCGGCCCAAGGGCAGGACGTGTGGTGGAGACCTGAAACCCCGATCCCGATGACTGAGGCTCGCTGGGTGCGCGCGGTCGAGATGCGGCCGGGGACGGTCGCGGGACGCAAGATTACCCACCACGCGCTCGCTCAACTGGAACAGGAAGAGCCGGGCGTGGACCCCAACAATCCGTTAAACGGCCCCGGCCTCCTGATGGAATGGGCGATCGGAAAGAACTACGACACCTATCGTCCCGGAACCGGCAAGCTCCTGCTACCCGGCGCGAAGATTCGCTGGGAGATGCACTATCACGCCGCGGGCGAGCCCATTCGGGATCACGTCGAGCTGGCGGTTTATCTGTATCCGAAGGGCGAGGAGCCGAAATACCGGACGCGGCTGATTCCGTTCTTCGCGTTCCCGTTAGACACCCTCGACATCCCGCCGAATTCGGTGAAAGAGACCCAGGCTTTCCATGTCCTCCGCGAACCCGCGCGTCTCGAGAACTTCCAGCCGCATATGCATCTGCGGGGCAAAGCGATGTCCATGGAAGCCATTCTTCCAGATGGCCAGGTCCGTATGCTGAGCTATGTCGACAAGTTCGACTTCAACTGGATGAACAACTACATCTACGCGGACGAAGATGCACCGGTTCTGCCCAAGGGCACCGTGCTTCGGATCACCGCATGGCACGACAACACCACCGCGAACCGTAATAATCCTGACCCGAACCAGTGGGTCGGGTATGGCGACCGCACCGTCGACGAGATGGCCCACGCCTGGGTTAACGTCACCAACATCAGCGAAGCGGACTATCAGGATTACGTCGCGAAACACAAGCCGGCTCAACCCACCGGTGCGAGGGGTAGCCGGTAATCCGGCTACTTCTTAGGAAGTCGCGCAAAACGGAGCGCGGCGCGAAAAGTTCTGCGGTGCGCGCCGCACCCTTTGCGCTTCCTAATCGGCCAGTTTCATACATGACCGGCAAGGTTGGTGTAGTAATCGAACAGGACGAGCACGGGTGTTACGCCTGGTGCCAGGAATTGAAGGGCTGCCAATCGCAGGGCAGCACTGTCGAAGAGGCCCTTGCCAATATCCGCGAGGCGATTGAACTGTTCGTGGAAACTCTAACCGATGAAGAACGCTCGGCGGCCCTTAGTCTAGTCAGGAGATTCTGACAACGTCCGTCAAAGTTCATGCCTAAGCCGCCGCGCTTGACTGCGGCGGATGCTGGGGCGATGCTACTGAAATCTGGCTTCGTTTGGTTGCGATCCAAAGGCGGTCATCGGAATACGCAAAGAGCAGACGCAGGGTCGTTCCATTCCACAGGACGGTGACCCTGCACCCGAAGATCGTTAAACAAGTCCTTGACGCAATCGAGGAAGCTTCGCTCGATCCGACTCCTCCTGAGTAACGCCGGTTCTCAGAACTCCCAAATCAGGCCCATCCGCGCGATTCGAGGCGTGTCGGTCGAACCGTAGAACCCGAACCGGGGTTTGGAGATGTAGGTCTCGCTCCAAGGAGCGGCGGAATTCAGCGTGTTGAGCAGTTCTACGTTGGGCCGGAACGTGCCATGCCTTTCCGTCACGAAATTCCTGGAGAATCTCAGGTTCAAGAGCGCGCGAATCGGACCCTCTTCCGAGCCGTAACGCTCAACCGGAAGAGTGACCGCACCCGCGTTAGGCAACACGTAGGTCTCGGTTCGTTGGCCATAC
Source organism: Bryobacteraceae bacterium (assembly GCA_050015435.1). Classification (GTDB taxonomy): domain Bacteria; phylum Acidobacteriota; class Terriglobia; order Bryobacterales; family Bryobacteraceae; genus Palsa-187. The sequence continues at coordinate 6,106 of JBEKBK010000264.1, read as the reverse complement.
AGTCCGTTATAAAGGTTATAAGTCGCGGAAACGTCAAATTTCCAGGGCAGCTTGTAATTCCCGGTCAATCGGCCCTGCCACGCCCAGGTCGTATCGAGCGGGAACAGTAGCTGATTCGGGCTGGTGAAGACCGGCGAGAGGCTGTTGTTGCCGTTAAGTCCGCCGTTGTTGGTACCGCTGAGATATTGGTGATCCCTGGTTGCGGTGTAGCTAGCCACGACGGTCCATCTTCCAGAGCCTGGACGTTTGGTGACCGTGCCTTCGAAGGTTCCAAAGTGATCGGCGTTGCCGGTCCGGTTGACGTATTCAGTCTGGCTGAAAGCCGCGCCCTTGTATGCCGCCGCCATGTCGTAGATGGTGAACGCCGCCGCCTGACGTGCTGCATGTGACTGTCGCCGTCGGGAGGCACGGCGCCACGTTGGGGCCGCCGTCGTGAACCACGTAGGGTATATTCCACGCGCTGTAGGGAATCTGAGAGGGTATTTGAACCCAACTGTTGACGTTGCCTACGTACGTGTAACCCACTCGCGCGGAAAGTCCCGGCGCCAGCTCGCGTTCGATAAACATCTGGAAAATGTTCGAGTACTGTTCGTTCAAATGTGGATTGAGCACCGTATTGGAAAGCTTGACGGTGGCTCCGTTGCTTCCACCCAATACGGACTGGAACGCGGGCCCGTTAGGATTCAGGTTTACCGTGCCTGGAACATAGGTGCAGCCACCGGTGAGGGCCACGGCTTCGGTGCAGGTTGAAGACCAACTGTAGGTTGAAACGGCGGTGGTGTTTTGATTGAGCGGCGAACCGAAATCGTCCCCTGGCGTCCAGTTATAGCGGCCATAGCCCAATTTCAGTACTGTTTTGGCGTTCCCGAACATATCCCACACGATTCCCGCTCTCGGCGCCGGACTCCACCAATTTCCGGTGCCAAGGTACGGAAAGTTCACCGGGCCCCCAGTGTAGATGTTTGGATTGGCGCCCGCCGCCGGAGTAATCCATGGCGGACCAAAGGCCCCGCCCGGTAACGATTGAGCCGGGTTGTAAGTATCGAAGTTGTCCAGGCGGACGCCGACGTTGGCGGTCAGGCGGGTCGAGATCTTCCAGGTGTCTTGCACGAAGAATCCGCCCTCATTGAGATCTTCCCGGTTACTCATGATCGGATAGTTGAAAAACCTGATTTGGGATGCCGTGCCTGGCACTCCGCCGACCGTCGAGAACACAAGCTGGTAATTGCCGTCAATTCCATTCGGCTCTTGAGTGCCGGTCCACATAAACATCCAAGTGGACCCGAACTTCAGCTCGTGGTGACCCAGGAATGAACCGGAGGGAATATAAGCAACGGATCCGGTGAGCTGCGCTTGCTTGCGGGCACGGCGGTCCTGGCCCATATTGGGTCCGTTCGAGATTCCGGTGGTAAGATCCGTCATGCTCGGAACGTTGTTCGGGTCCGGCTGGGAATTGTAGTTCGCTTGATACATGTGATGACCCACAAAGAGGTCGAGCACAAGATGAGAATTGGGTGTGCCCTGAAACTCGCCCTTGTATTCCCGCACCGTCTCGATGAAGTTCCGTGTATTCGACAATGGCACCGTCACGCTTCCAAAGTGGACCGGGAAATATTCCCCTTCATTCGTGAAGAAGCCAACCGCCCGGTAGTTCGGCGAGAGCTGATAGGTACTCTTCAGCGTGCTGTTGGTCAGCCGCCCGTACGCAGACCCGGGTTGGCCGTTGACGAGATATCCGAGAGCCGTCCGGTGGCTGTTATTCACGTGCGCTCCGCCGAAAAACCACCACTTGTTCTTGATGAACGGACCACCCAGATTCACGCTCGAGTCCACAGCATCCAGGATCAGATTCGGCGCCGTATTCCCCTGGGATCGCAGCAGCGGGGTCAGGTTATTACTTTCGAGCGCCTGATCTTCGAGGTTGGCTTCCGCGCGGCCGTGAAACGCATTTCCACCGGATTTGACGATCGCGTTCAGAAACACGCCAGGAAGCGTGGTTTGCGCATCGCCGCCCGTGGGCACGATCTGCATTTCTTCGAGCGTCGTAAAGTCATAGTCGCCTTCGGAGTTGGCGTTGCTCTTTCGGGTATTGACTCCTTCAATAAGAGTCGTGGCCTGTCCAGTGATTCCGTACGCTGATAGCACAAAGGAGGCGATGTTGCCGCCGCCCAAGTCGGGTGCGGCCGTAGGCATGACGCCGGGCGCGATCGAGACCATTTCCTGCATGGTTCGCGTTGCGGGGATTTCGTCCGCCACCGCAGTCGACCCGACCGCTGTGGAGACGGTAGTGGACTTTGATGTCTACCACAGGACCTTCGGAAGATACGGTGACCGTGTCCGTTTGCGATCCAACACTCAACTGCACGTTGATCGTGGCTGTAAATCCCGCGCTGATCTGGATGTTCTCCCGGATGTACTGTTGGAATCCAGCGAGGGTTGCAGAAATCCTGTAGATGCCGACCGGTAGTTGCTCGAAATGATAATTGCCGCTCCCGTCCGACGTGGTTGTTTGCGTAACCACGAGAGCCGGACTGGTCAGGGTGACAGTCGCGCCGGGCGCCGGCGCGCCCGACTGATCGGTCACGGTACCTTGAATAGTTCCAAACTGATTGTTCTGCGCCATCATTGAAGGCAGCAGTGCGATGAACAGGATCGCGAGAAAACAGACGATGTTAGTTACACGCAAGACGCACGACTGGGGCGTCTGGAAAGTGTTCGGCACGATGGTCACCCCTCCTGAAAGCTTGGATATTCGTATCACGTAGAAATATCCAGGTCAAGCGGGATGCTTGTCCAACCGGGGGGCGTCGAAAGACTACTTCTTGTCCGGAAGAGCGAAAATGTACAGCGCGTTTCCGTTCGCCGGAGCATGGATATCGGGCGCAATAATTCCGGGAACCTGCCGCGGGCTTCCGCCGCCGAGTCCGGTCGTAACCGCGATGTATTGTTTCCCGCCGATGCTGAACGTGGCGGGGAAGCCCTGCACGGAAGTCCCCAGGCGCGTGTCCCACAAAATCCTGCCGGTTTTGACGTCGACCGCTTTGAAGTGACGATCGAGATCGCCGACGAACGCGATGCCACCCGCGGTCGATAACACCGCGGTCAGAAACGGCGCACGCTGTTCGATGGCCCAGGCCTGCTTCATACTCTTCACATCGAAGGCGGCCAGTTTACCGATATTGCCATTGCTCCCGGGCATTTCATAGAAGCGCCGATCCGCCGCGGTTCCACCCGAACCTTCCTTGAAGTCGACGACGCGGCCCGACATTTCGAGACAGCTTTGACTCAACGGGATGATGAGTTGACCCGTGGGCTGGTGATAGCTCATCGCCTGCCAGTTATGGCCGCCCTCCGTGCTCGGGCACGACTGGATCCATTCCTGCGTCTTCGCTTCGAGAATGTCGGCGCGATAGTGCGGCTCGCCCGTTTTCTCGTCAATCGAATCGAATACGTTTTGAAGCAGCGTTTCCTTGTGGCCCAGATATTTTCCGGTCTTGCGGTCGAGTTTCCAAAGCACACCGGTCTTGCCGATGGTAAAGACCACTTTTTGATCCCCTATATCGACCAGCACCCGCTCGAATACCTCGTCCAAGTCCAGCGATTCGCCGGGGATATGTTGGTAATACCACGCGAGTTTCCCGTCATCTGGGTTGAGCGCGAGCGTCGAGCTGGTGTAAAGCGCGCGGTCAGACGTTCCGCGGCTGGCACGCACCCACGGCTTGGCCTGCGCGACTCCCCAATAAGTCAGGTTGAGTTCCGGATCGTAGCTACCGGTAATCCAGGTTTCGCCGCCGGCTCGGAGCAGGTTCGGAAGCTTGCCCCAGGAGTCGCCTCCAGGTTGACCCTCGCGCGCCACCGTGTCGAATTTCCAGGCGAGCTTTCCGGTCGCTGCGTCGAACGCGCTGATGTAGCAGCCGCCATCGCCATAGCGGTCGCAACCGGCCAGTCCGTTGATCACTTTTCCTTTAACGACGATCGGACCGCTGGTGTTGCTGTAGCCCTTCTTGCTATCGGCGAGGACGCTCTCCCAAACCGTCTTGCCGGTTTTCGCGTCGAGCGCGACCATGCGCGCGTCGGTGGTCGCCAGGAAGACCTTATCGTCATAGAGCCCGAGGCCGCGCATGGAACCGATGCCGGTCGCGTTCGGACCGATCCGATTCTCCCAAATCAGCTCGCCCGTCTTTCCGTCCAGCGCCTGAACGATGTTGTTGGTGTTGACCAGATAAATGATGCCGTTATGAATGAGCGGAGCAGGCTGATTCGCGCCGCCCTCACTCATCGCCCACTCCCAAACCAGCTTTAGCTCCCCGACATTTGAGCTGTTGATCTGGTTCAGGGGGCTGAAATTCCAGGCTTGATAATTGCGCCGGATCATCAGCCAGTCCGCCGGATCGGGATGTAGCAGCATCTGGTCCGTCACCGGGGCATAGTTCTTCACTTCGCCGGTAACTGTCAATCCACGGAGTGCTGGAACTCCACCGCGCCCCTGCGGGGCTCCCTGACCACCTTGCCCGCCTTGCCCTTGACCGCCCCGTCCGCCGCCGGCTTGACCCCCACCCTGACGTAGACTCGCGGGCATCTGACCATTTGCCACGGAATTGATCACCGTCGTGCCCGCGGGCGCCAGTGGCTGATTTCCCGCGGGTGCGCCGTTGGCTTGAAGAATAAACGCGGCAATCTGGATGTAAGTCTGTTCGCCAAGACCTCCCTCGTTGCCGGGAGGCATGGTGGTCTGGATCAGGGCAACCAGGTCGCGCGTGGTCCGGCCGCCCCAGGTCGTCATGAAATTGGACCCGGACAATTGCGGCGCTTCGTTGCGCCCGGCAAGATCGGGCAGATGGCAGCTCGCACAATTCGCCTGATATGCGGCACGTCCGGCGGAAGCCTGCTCGGCGGTATAGACGGCCGGGCGTTGTTGTGCAGTTCCGGCGGTGATAATGAACGTGGAAACGACAATATATTTTTTCAATTCAAACATGGCAAACTCCCTAATGCATCAGCCAGCCCCACAGGTTGCCGTCCGGTGCTTTTTCACTGTGAATCTGAACGTAAAATCTATTCTTCTTCAAGTCCTCAAGCTGCTCCGGACTCAGGTCGAAGGACCCTTCGATGGTGCCACTGGTCGCTTTGGTAACGGTGAGGTCGAAGGCAACGGGCCCGCGCACTCCCGTGCCTCTTCCTTCATGGAGCTGCGCGATCGTTGCCGGCGAACGTAATCCCTCAAACGACCCGGTCACGGTAAGTTTGGCGCCGGTCAGCACCGCGGAAGCTGCACCGAGGCCGGCGATGTTCGCCCGCATGGAAGCATCCATCGACACCGGCGAAAGACGCGTCTTGTATTTTTCCTGAGTCTGCGCAAACAGACTGAGCGCCAGGCAGACCAACCCGGCAGCCATAACCTTCATTTTCTGATTCATAATTTCGAAGATCCCGGTAACTCGCTATTATACGGCCTGCGGCCCGGTGCAGTCTCGCTGGATAGGGCTATAATATGATGCGTTGCCAAGGCCTGCTGAGTCGTGCCGTGCATGACCTGACCAAGGCCATCTGGATTAAGGAGAGCAACATGTACAAATCAGCCCTGGGTCTTGCGTTCCTGTTCACGATTTCCCAAGCGGTTACGTTCGGCCAGTCCGACCCGACCAAGTCCGCCACATATATCATGAATTCTGACGTCAAGGCTGTCGAGGATGCCGGCGCCGCTAGGACGCCCCCGGCGGTCGATCAAATGCTTAAGATTGTTGATCTGAAGAAGTACAACCTCGGAGTAGGAATCATCCATCGCGGACCGACGGCGCCTCCCGGAGGGCGCGGCAACGCCACCAAAAAGGGCGGCGGCGCAGCCCGAGGACCAGTGGAGCATTGCACGGCTGGGTCGGGTATGGCGACCGCCAGCAGGGGCGGTACGGGAGTTCCTGGGGGCATTTCTCACGACGACGAAACCGAGACCTATATCATCGTTTCAGGCGGCGGAACGCTGGTGACCGGTGGCACGATCATCAACGGTAGCAAGTCGGCGCCAGAAAGCGAAGTGACCAAGATCCTGAACGGCCCCTCATGCAGCGGGGCGATCGTGGGACCTGACGTCGTGCAGCGGCAGGTGTCC
>JBEKBK010000263.1:0-11203 GCA_050015435.1 Bryobacteraceae bacterium | reverse complement strand
GGTGGATTCGCGCGGGCAAGGGCTCCCAGCGAAGACGCCACCATGAAGATGCGAGCCAGACAGCAAGAGGATATGCCGAAACCCGAGCGCCTTCCTGAACCGACTCGGACCACACGTCCTCGAAGCGCGTAGCGTTTTCAGCCCCAAAACGAATCTGAATAGTTGCGGACGTTCTTCCGATTTCATCTGTTCCCTGAAAAGGAGGGAGCCACTTGAGTTCGATAGACATACCAGGCATCATCAAGCGGTCCACCGCTCCAGGATTTTGTCGCGAAAAGGATCGGCTTCTGGCATGGGGTAACCGTGATAGATGCCATCACCTTCGAGCTGTGCCTCAAGCGGTTCCCCTTTGTCGGTCACGGCCCAGACGTTTTGAGGCCAACCGTTGCGCTCTTGGGCACTGAACATTCCCTTCTGAAAACTGGCTTGTAGCAGTCGAAGAGCTTCGGAATAGGTGAAGATTTTTACTTGGTCACAAAGCGTCTTCCCTGGCCTAGGCGCACTGGGCGGAGTGAGTCCGAAGTCGCCTGCATTGCGTTTATGCTCAGGATTTCCTCTATAGCGGACGCTGTCGACACGCACAGGAAAAGTCTCTTGCCGTTTCCGAAACTCTTCCATCGTACAAATCCGCCGTTTGGGATTAAACGTCCTTCTGGTCAGTGTCATAACGGAGATTGGCGAAAAGTATCCACTGTCTCAGAATACCGCGCTTGACGCCGAGCACAGAAGCGATCGTTCACTCTCACACCGCTTGACCGCAGATCACTGCCGAGTATTTCGGTTTTCCAGCAAGCTCGTGCTGTAACAATCCACTTGGCTGATTTGTCGGCGTTCCGTACACGTGGCGCGGTCGATGGACACGAGGTCATTGGAATACCTGAAAATACTTTGAAAGAGTCGACCCTAATCATCCGGATCTTTTGCTGGACCGCCGCAGAAGGGCGAACATTTGATATCCCAGAATGATGGTGACCAACAGGGCCGCAATCGCCCAAGTCACGTCACCCAGGACCGCCTCCAGGGCAATCACGCGATCGCTGAAATATCGCCCCAAGGAAATAAAGAGCGCCGCTCCGGTTAGTTCGCCTAAAACATCCCACAAAAGAAATTGGCGCCATGGATAGCGCGCTGTGCCGCTAGCGAGATTGATCCACGGCCCCAGTGGACTCAACAGCCAGCGCGTGATAAAAATGCCGGGTCCGCCCCAGGATTCCACCTTGGCTTCCATGGCCTGCAGGTTAACGTTCTTTCCGGACAGCCGGCTCAGCTTGGCGATCGCAGCCGATCCTCCCCACCGGCCAATAGCGTAGCCGGCCTGGTCGCCAAGTATGGAACCGGCGCCGGCCACGCCAATCGCCGCACAAAGATGCATAGCGCCTTGCGAAATCATGGAGCCCGCGACAATCAGCAGAAGCGTAACGGGTAGTGGCACTCCCAGGGACGCTATGGCCACGATTCCGAAAAGAGCCGGCGCCCCGTACAGGGAAACCGCGGAGAGAAGCTGATCGCTCATCGGGATCGGCCACCGGGTGGATGGTCGGAGGCGTCGAGTGCACGTTGGAGTTCAGCCATCAGTTCAGGAACCGGACGATGCAGCTCGCGCGCAATGTGGCGAATGGATCGGCGGTCATGCGGCTCCCGAGGTTGAACCCCAATGGCTTGAAAGAGCTCGGCCGTGGGCACGTGATGGGTGTGGGCGATAAACGGGATCGACATCCAGGCACGGATGGGCTCATTTTCCTCGCGGATGTGCCGCGCATGCCGGGCGGCTCTGGAGGCCAAAACGACCGTGCCCGCGAGCGCCACCACGAAGGCGAGTCCGACCACGAGCGTCCGCCGCGCCGTTTCTCCCATGAAACTCCTTGCCGAAATTCAGTGTAAACCCGCCTCCCCCCGGATCGGTCTAAACGTGCGGATGGAACGAGCTCTTTCATCTGAAGTGGCGCCGGTAACCGAGGGAAGCGGTGGTCGGCTCGACGATTTTGAAACGCTTGTCGAGCAGCATCGTCCGCGCATCTTCCGGTTTATTCTAGCGTCGCTTCGGAACCAACAATCGGCCGAGAACCTGACCCAGGACTGCTTTGTGAGGGCCTACCAGGCTCGCGACCAGTTTCGCGGCGCGTCCAGCGCAGCCACATGGCTGATGCAGATCGCCGCGAATCTGATTCGCAGTCACGAAGCGAGCAGCCGCCTGAAATTCTGGAGGCGCACACTGCGCGCGGACGTGGATCTTTCGGATGCCGGAGACTGGATCCCGGACCGGAAGATGTCTCCGGAACAGATGGCGGCAGCCAAGCAGCAAGTGGGACAAATCTGGAAGGCCGCGGGACGCTTATCCGGGAAACAACGAACCGTGTTTCTGCTCCGATTCGTGGAGGACATGGAACTGCTGGAAATCGCCGCGGTCACCGGGATGAAAGAAGGAACGGTCAAGACGCACCTGTTTCGCGCGCTGAAATTGGTGCGGGCCGCACTCGAAAGGAAAATGAAATGAGCCATCATCTGTCTTCTCAGCAAATTTCCGGATGCCTGATCGGCGCCGGCGAACCATCCGAACAGCGGCACGCACGGGAATGCGCCGCCTGCCGCGCGGAAATCGAAACCCTGGCGACGCCGCTCGCCTGGTTTCGAGCCTCCGTCCACAACTGGAGCGATCAAGCGATGACCAATTCTTTTGAACCCGCGCCGGTGCTTCTGCTCACGCCCGAATCGCTCGATCCCACTTGCGGCGCGTACTCGCTCCTGATCCATTGTGCGGCGATTGCGTTGCTATTCGCGCTGGGAACGGTGAAACCCGTGCGGATGTTCGTCCGCGAGACCGCGACCCTGATCGCGCCGGATCTGAAACCGTACCTGGCTGAAAAGAAGACCATGCAAGGCGGAGGCGGAGGAGGCACGCGATCGCCTCTCGATGCAAGCAGGGGCAAGCTGCCGAAGATCGCGCCCCGTCAATTCACCCCTCCGCGCGTCGATCCGCCTGAGAATCCCAAGCTGCCGATGATGCCCACGATCGTCGCACCGCCGGATGTTCCCAACCTTCAAGCCAACAACTACGGTGATCCGCTGAGCCGGATGGGAGTGCCCTCGAGCGGCATCGGATTAGGCGGCGGAATCGGAACGGGAGCGGGTGGCGGAGTCGGTCCGGGCAAAGGACCTGGTTTTGGTCCCGGAGCGGGTGGCGGATTCGGTGGCGGGGCATATCGAATTGGGGGCGGCGTATCGCCTCCCGCAGTGCTCCACAAAGTCGAGCCCGAATATTCCGAAGAGGCTCGTAAAGCGAAATGGCAAGGAACGGTGGTGCTCGAGCTGGTGGTGGATGCGAATGGTCATCCCCGAGACTTGAGGGTGATGCGCGCGCTCGGCTTGGGCCTCGATCAGAAGGCCATTGAAGCGGTGGAGAAGTGGACCTTTAAGCCGGGGATGAAGGATGGCAAGCCGGTCCCGGTGATCGCCACCATCGAAGTGAACTTCCGGCTGTTGTAGGGGTTGGTTAATTGTCGGTCGGCTTGGTCTCCACATGATCGATGACGAGCACCTGCATGGGATGCTTTTGCAATTCCAGCTTCAGCCCGAGCTGTTTCTCGATCGCTTCAAAGACGGAAAGGCTGCCGTTCGGGTCGGTCGCCGTGGCCACGTCGCCCGGCTGACCCGGGTCTCGATTTCGTCTGGCATTGTCGAACGTACCTCGGTCGGTCCAACTCAGGACAAAGTCCCAACCGCCAGCGAGTCCGGTCGAATCGATTACAGGGTGATTGATGTAACCGCCCGCCATGAAGCGCAATTTTTCGGCGAGTTGCGGTCATGTTCTGAAAAGCCCACGACTGCGTGAGGGTTGGATTGGTGGCCGCTGCGCCAGCTCCTGGCGCGAAAGCGAACCAAATACGGCTGGATTCATCTGCTTTCATGAGTTTTGCCGCCTGCTTCGGGGCGCCCAGCGAGTATACATTGACCGTCTGAACTTCATTGTGGGTCGCCAGCTTGAAACGGTCTTCGAGCAGCGCGCGCAACATCATCCGAAGGGAATCTAAGTCGATAGGCCCTGCGCCCGGCGGGCCGGAGACGGAGGTCTTCGCGATTATGTCGAAGCGATCTGATTCCAGCGATTTCGGAAGCCCCACGACCATCTCGTCAACCGTGTCCCACGCAAACGTGATCAGGAATTTTACAGTCATGCCTCGGACATCCAGCCGGCCGCCGGGCTGGATTCTGAATCCTCCAGGGTTCGACCCCGGCGCGCTTGGCTTGATATCCGCCACTTCAAACTCGGTCGGGTTATCGGCAGGGGGCAGGAGCTGGGCCACGTTGGGCAAGTTGTCCGTCGGCTTGCGGTTCACGTGGTCGACGACGATCACGGGAGACGGAACCTGTTGAGGTTCCAGCTTAAGCCCGAGTTTATCGACCGCGTCGAAGATTGTGACGCCATCCGCCCCGGCCTGCGGGAGCAAGCCAAGCGCGGTCCATCGGACGGTGAAATCCCAGGTTCCTTCCAGTCCGGTCTTGTCCACCACATTGTGATCGATATAGGCATTGGCCATGAAACGCAATTGTTGCGCGAGTGTCGCCATGGTCACGTTATGACAAGTCACCACGCGAAGTCCATCTGTGTCGCCATGCGGAGGAGGGATCGGTTGGGAATGGCAACCATTTTCGCCGGGGCCGTCGGAGGTCCTTCAGTTGCAGCTTGCGCTTTCCCAGCGTCAGCACGAAACCGGGCAGAGGCTGATTATCCGGGTGGGTTGTGAGACCGAAGCGGTCCGCGAGCAGCGCCTGAAGCATCAACTTGAGTGTTTCCGGAGACGCAGCGGCCGGGGCCTTGGCGATTACATCAAAGCGATCAAATTCGAGCCAATTCGGCCCTCCGATCACATTCTGAGCGTCCACACCGTAGGCAGTTCTAATCAGATCCACCATGGTCGCGGTCATTATTTCGTTCCGGCCCGACGAAGACGGCCGCCTCTCATGTATGGAAATTGATTCGTGCTGGGCGCGCTCACGTGGACATCCGCGGCTTCAAACACGGGCGAGGGTTCGGTGGACTGGCCGAATGCCAGTCCAAAGGAAAGAGCGGCTAACAAGACGCAGATCGCCATCGTATTCCAAACCCTCCTTGACGCCGGGACTGAGCGAATGACGCGCGCCGCAAAACCGGCGTTTCAGCTTGTAGCCGCGGACGATCCTGGCACGCTCAGCAGACTCCTGAAATAATCGTTGAGCAAACGATTGGCGGGGTCGTAGGTCTCACGAGCCTGTTCGAGAGTCTTCAACCGGTTGCCGAAGGCGTTCTGCGCGATTTCCGGCGTCACGCCGAACGTCTGATTCAATAGCGGAATGCCGCCGCGAACGGAGCAGAATTGATTGTACCAACGAGGAATGGCTTCCAGCCCGGATTTCCAGTGGAAACCGGATCGATGGTCATCACGTTCCCGGCCCCCGAATACGACAACAGCGATTGCTGGTCCTGGGCGATGCGGTAGCCCACATAGAGCAGGTTGGAGCGATAGCCGTGCTGATTGTAATAATCCTTGCAGAATTGGAAGAAGTCGCTGATCGCGGCCGGATATTCCGCTTCCGGAAATGCAAACAGGCTGAAGGTGTAGCGGCTGTCGTTCGACACGGCGGGATATTGAATAATCTGGTCGGGCGGGACAGTATAGTTGCTCGAAACCAACGCTTCCAGGTTGAATCGCCAGCCGGCATTGAAGGCGTCGATCACACCGTAACGGATCTTCGGGTCGGAAATATTTTGTTCGACATCGTGGCCGAGCTTCGGTCCGGAGGTGCCCCAGATGTGGTTTCTGAGGGCCCAGGCAATCCGGTTCGGAAGCCCCGACACTCCCGGATTGTAACTGCGAAACTCGATCGTGATCTTGTCGTCGAAAGGAAAAATGTAGAGCATCATCGATTCGTTGCGCGCTTTGAGGGCGTCCAATTTCGCGATGAAGTCGGCCAGACTGTAGGTCTCGTGGTAGACCTTCATGGGCAGCAGAGGACGAATCCGGAACGTCACCTCGTAAATGATCCCGAACGTGCCGTAGCTCGAGCGCACCTTCTGAAGCAATTCGGGCTGGGTTTCGTCCACTTGCAGGAGATCGCCGGAAGGAAGCACCATCTTGACGCCGGTCACGTAAGAGCCGACCTGGCCATATTCGCCTGGAAACGACGCATCCTTGGTGCCGGCACCGGCCGCGCTGCCTGCGGTGAGGCTGCCGATCTCGGTATTGACGTAAAACTGCAGATTCTTCTTCTCGATCACTTGAGCCATGTCGATGTGTTTGGCTCCCGCCTGCACCGTGAGCGAATCGGCGCCGATGTTCAGAATGCTATTCATTTGCATTCGAATCAGAGTTCCGCCATCGGCTACGCCGCAAGGAGTGGTCGAGTGGTTGGAGCCGACAGCACGGACCGGCGATGGGTAGGTCGACGGATCCTTGAGGACGTTCACGATATCGTCCACGGATTTCGCGTCCACGATAACGGCGGGATCGGAAACCACATCGCCAAACCAGTTAGTCACTTCAGGCATTGTGATCGATTCAACAGCAATACCACACCAGTCTTCCGGGCTCAAGGGTCATGCGGCGTGTGATAACATCGACCCTTCTGGAAAGAATTTCCAGAATACCCGGAGGGCGTCGTGAAAAACGCGAAGATATCTTTCCTTTTTTGCGCCGTGCTGCTGCTAACCGGCTGTGTCACCGGACTTCGTCCCATCGCCGCTCGTCGCGTCGACCGGTATGAGGGGAAGGTCGGCACCACAGCCACCGCCCAAATTCGAGGGGGAGACGACGCAGTCAAGGGCATGCCGCTGCCGTGGGTGGACTGGGGGAATTACTACGGAACCAGCGACGCCTCGCGTGGCGTGGCCACGGGCGCGGGGCCGTTCGCGCGGCCGACTATTGGAGTGAACGGTGCGCTTCTCGATCTCGAAATCGAACGCATCGAGCTCGTGAAGTTCAACCTCTTTGACAACAACGGCACTTATGCCAACTACGTAATGCGCAAGGATGGGCCGGCAATTAAGGCTTGGCCCGAGATGCGCCTTCCCAAGGATCATCCTAATTACCCGGATGTGGACGGCGACGCGCCGCAGCAGGTCTGCACCGGCGATTTAATTCGGAAGCGCACGCTCACCGGCATTTGCAACGACTTATTTAATCCGCTGATGGGGTCCACAGGTGAGCTGTTTGCGCGCAATGTGGAGTTCGAGACCACGTTTCCGGATCTGGGGCAGAATACGCTCACGCGCAATCGGCATGGCGATCGCCTGAGCCTGCTGGTGCCCGATCCACAAGTGATCAGCCGCCGCTTGTTTACGCGCCATCAGGATCATCCGGATGCCTGCCGCGCGGGCTATGGAGCCGCCGTTCCGGGCGAGTCCAATTGCGATTATCAGCCGGCATCGTTCTTCAACGTGCTAGCCGCGTTTTGGATTCAGTTCATGACGCACGACTGGTTTTCACATCTCGAAGAAGGCCACAACGACAGCCAGCTTATCGACACCGGTTGTGAGACCGAGCGTGTCAACAATGTAGTGCAGCCCCTGACACCCGAGGAGATCCAGCGTCTGGGTTGCCGCCCAGGCGATCAGATCGATCGCGGTTATGTGGCTCAAAGTTCCCCGCCTGGCACATTCACAAGCGGAGGTAAAGAGTATCTCCGACCGCGCGCCCAAGACCATGCGCAACACCAATACAGCCTGGTGGGACGCCTCGCAGATCTATGGCTATGACGACATTTCGGTCAAGCGCGTAAAACGCGATCCTCAAGATCCAGCGAAGCTGCTCCTGATTCCGTTACCCGGCGCGACCGCAGCGGACGGCCAGTATCTTCCGGTACTCAGTCCGTCCGATCCGATGAACCCGGAGTGGGCTGGACAGGAAGCCACGGCGTTCCCCGATAACTGGACCATCGGCGTCAGTTTTTTGACGAACGTGTTTGCCCGCGAGCACAATGCCTTCGTCGAGGAGTTCCGTAAGCAGGCCGCACTGACTCCGCACTCCGATAGCGGACTGCGCAACCCCTCGACACCCGACAAAGTCATTCACTACCGCGAGGTGTCCAGCGAGGAACTCTACGATGCGGCGAGACTCGTTGTCTCCGCGGAAATCGCTAAGATTCACACCATCGAGTGGACCCCGCAGCTCCTCTACGACGAGCCGCTGTATGTCGGCATGAACGCCAACTGGAGCGGCCTGCTGGGAGGAGGCGCGCCGGAGCTTACCCGAATTCTGCATGGAATCCGAGCTGCGCAAATCTAAAGATCCGACGGTCGCGAATGGAGTCTACTCGGTGTTTGAATCCGGGCCGGGTATCGTCGCTACGGGCAGCGACGTTCACGGCTGGGACATTTCGGATCCCAAGAAAGTCAATGGCGGAGTCAATCACTTTGGATCTCCGTTCAATTTCCCGGAGGAATTTGTCAGCGTCTACCGGCTCCATCCGCTGGTCCCGGATCTGATCGAATATCGCGACCTGAAAGGCGATCCCAATAAGATTGTCGAGAAGATTCCTGTGGTGGAGACTTTCCGCGCCAAGGCCACGGACGCGATGCACTCGCGCGGGCTGGCCAACTGGGGACTCAGCTTCGGCCGCCAGCGCCTGGGCGCGTTGACGCTGCGCAACTACCCGATGTTTATCCAAAATCTCCAGATGGACCGCCTGAATAGCGCGACCAACCTGATTGACGTTGCCGCGCTCGATCTGATTCGAGATCGCGAACGCGGAGTGCCGCGGTTTAACGAGTTCCGCCGTCAATACGGACTTCGCCAGCTCACCAGCTTCGACGACTTCATCGACCTGAGCACTGCGCCTGGTTCCAAGGAGCGGGCGGAACAGGAAGATCGCGTCAAGACGATGCGCGAATTGTACGGCCAGCACACCTGCGACAGATCGAAACAGATTACCGACGCGCAACTCAATCCTGACGGCTCCCCCATCACAGATTGCCTCGGTAAGCCTAACGGCACGCTGATCGACAATATTGAAGACGTCGATTTGGTGATGGGATTCCTGGCCGAGCCTGTCCGTCCGCATGGCTTCGCGATTTCCGAGACGCAGTTCGTGGTGTTTATTCTGAACGCCTCGCGGCGGCTGTTCAGTGATCGTTTCCTTACATCCGGATTTCGGGCGGAATTCTACACGACGCTGGGGCTGAATTGGGTGAAGAACAACGGTCCCGGAGCGCCGCAGTTGGAAAAGGGAGCGCCTAATGGTCACGTCCAGGCCGTCTCGCCATTCAAGCGGCTGCTACTGCGGACGATCCCCGAGTTGAAGGCCGAACTGGACCCGGTCGTGAACGTGTTCGATCCGTGGGCTCGCGCGCGGGGGGAATATTACGACTTCAGTTGGACGCCCCGGCCTGGAGCTGAATCGGACGATTCCTTTTCAAAGTAGTCGCGCGATCCATGCCGGTTACCAAGCCCGTTGTCTTCATCTCGTCCACCGCCAAGGACCTAGCACAGCACCGCGAAGCCGCAGCCAGGGCCGCGCACCAGGCTGGGTTTGAGTACCAGATGATGGAGGATTTCGAAGCCCAGTCTTTGAAGCCACCCTATCAGGCTTGTATGGAGAAGGTCCGAGGTTGCGACGTGCTGGTGGTGATCGTCGCGCATCGCTACGGCTGGGTTCCCGCTGACCAGCTGGATAAACAAGCGAAGAGCATCACGTGGCTCGAGTGCGAAGAGATGCTCCGCACGGGGAAGGAAGTGCTCGCCTTCGTGGTGGACCCGGATTGTAAGTGGCCGGCCGAGCTGAAGGAAGACTATCGCGCCACGGAAGCGATCCAAAAGGGCACTCTTACAGCCTAAATCGCGATCGAGATAGCCCTCAGCGTCAAGAAGCTCGGCGAGTTCAAGGGTTGGCTCGATTCTCTCGGATTCCGCCGCACGTTTATCGACCCTGCCAGCCTCAATTCCGAGGTTCAGGAGCAGCTAACCAAGTGGCTCAAGCGGCATCCCGATTTTCACGTAACGACCGGCTCGGCCACGCATGACGACCCCTCGGAATACCTGCGCCAGCTTCGCGAGCAGACGCGTTGGATCGATATCCGCGGCCTTCAGGTCGGCGCGGGGAAGGCCTATCGCTTCCCCATTGACGATCTGTATATTCCACTCACCACGCCCGGCAAGCGCGGCTCAGTCCCATTAGAAGACGCTCTGCAACACTCTCGCCTTTTGATCGAAGGCGACCCGGGCGCGGGGAAGACGACGTTTCTGCGGCGCATCGCCTATGAATTATGCCGCGACGATGGAAAATCTTCTTTCGATCTGCCTTCACGCGGGTTCCCGATGTACATCCGCATTGGCGACCTCGAAGAACACATCACCAACTGCCGCCGCCACAAGCAAACCGGCGCGCCTTCCACGGACTACGATCCCTCATGGTTGACCCACTACCTGGTTGCGCAGGGTACGGCCAAAGAATGGAACCTCGACGCGACCTTCTTCAAAACCCGGTTGAAACAGGCAGGGACGACCCTTCTGCTCGACGGCTTGGACGAAGCCTCCAGCAGCCGGTCGCGCGAGTCCATGGCGCGGTTGTTGGATGAAGCGGTAACAACATATGCCGCGTGCCGTTTTGTCGTCACTACTCGTCCGCAATCCTATACCGGGAGTGCCAGGCTGGCCGGCTTCGACGAGGTCCGCATCGACGAATTGCAGCCCGAAGCTATCGAGGCGTTTCTGGGCCAGTGGTCACGCTGTCTGTTTCCGGAAGATGAACGGAGCGCGGTCGAGCACCTGACGGCTCTTAGCGAAGCGTTGCACGCCCGGACGGCCATCCGCCGCATGGCCCGCAATCCCGTGATGCTGACGGCCCTGGCGGTGGTCCACTGGAATGAGCGCCGGCTTCCCGACCAGCGCGCGGACCTTTACTCCTCCATTACCACGTGGCTGGCCCGCGCGAAGAACCGGCCTGGACGCGAACCGGCCGACCGTGTGTTGACGCTCCTGGGATACCTGGCGCTGGGCATGCAGTCCCAGCCCAAGGGCCGCATCACTCAGGTATCGAAAGCCACTGCCGCCAAAATCATCGCGCCCCAGTTTCGCGAGATCGCCGACGCCGATGAACGGTTGGCGCGAGCCCGTGGTTTCTTGGAAGCCGAAGAGGTGGATAGCGGCATCTTCGTCAGCCGCGGCGCGGACCTTCGCTTCTGGCATCTCACCTTGCAAGAATTTCTCGCTGCCCGCACCATCGCTGGACTGAC
>JBEKBK010000262.1:0-11253 GCA_050015435.1 Bryobacteraceae bacterium | reverse complement strand
CCATGGAAGAAATCATCATCCGGCGCGGCGAACCGGGAAGTGCGTTTCTGGAACAAGCCGCCCAGATCGTCGTGGATGAAGTGCAGACTCTGGAACGCCGCGTCCGCGCGTTCTCGCAATTCGCAGCGGAGCCTCCCGTGATGCCCGCCGAAATTGACGTGAACGCACTGGTCGAAGAACGGATTTCGTTCTTGAAATCATCCCATCCCGAAGTCACTTACAACCTGCGGCTGGCGCCGGAGCGGCCTACAGCGTTGGCTGATCTGGATCTGATGAAGGGTGTGCTGACCAATCTTCTAGAAAACGCGGCAGAGGCTGCCCGCGCCGGCGGCGTAGTGCTGGCATCCACCTCGGTGGCGGGATCGAAGTTGAACATAGACGTGCATGATTCCGGGCCGGGGCTCAGTGCGCAGGCGCGATCGAGCCTGTTCGAACCGACAATTTCTTTCAAGAAGAACGGCATGGGCTTGGGACTTTCCATCGCGCGCCGCAGTGCGCTGCTGTGCGGCGGTGATATTCAAGCGCTCGATGGAGAGTTGGGCGGCGCGGCATTTCGAGTGGTGTTGGGGCAGAAACAAAATGGCGCAGAAGCGGCTGTTGATCGTCGATGACGAGGAAAATATCGGACGATCGCTCCGGTTGATTCTGGAACGTGAAGGTTACGCCGTGGCGACGTGCTCGAGCGTGGCGGAAGGTAGAGCTTACTCGCAACGCGCGGACGCCTATATGATCGACGTGCGTCTGCCGGATGGCAGCGGGATCGACCTGGTCCGCTGGCTAAAAGCCAATGACGTCGATGCTCCGATCATCATGATCTCGGGGCATGGCACCATCGCGGACGCGGTTGAGGCCACGCGCGCCGGAGCCTTCGATTTTCTTGAAAAGCCGTTGAGCCGTGAAAAGGTCCTGCTGTCGCTGCGGCACGCGCTCGAAGAATCGAAATTGCGGCAGGAAAATCAGGTGTTGCGCGAGATGGTGGGCGGCGCACAAATGATCGGAGAAAGCCCGGCATTCGAGCGAGTATTGGAACAAGCCACCATGGCGGCCCGTAGCGACACGCGGGTGCTGCTCGGAGGCGAATCCGGAACTGGAAAAGAGCTGCTGGCGGCGCATATCCATGCGCAGAGCCCGTTTGCGAACGGGCCTTTTGTCAAAGTGAACTGCGCGGCGATCCCGACGGAATTGATCGAGAGTGAATTGTTCGGACACGAAAAAGGCGCGTTTACCGGGGCGACCTCCGCGCGGCGGGGAAAATTCGAATTGGCTGACGGCGGAACCTTGTTTCTGGATGAGGTTGGCGATCTGCATGCTTCGTCGCAGGCGAAACTACTGCGGGTGTTGCAGGAAGGGGAGTTTCATCGCGTTGGCGGGGAGCAATCGATTCGGGTTGCCGTGCGGGTGCTCGCGGCCACCAACCGCGATTTGTCTGAACTGGTAGCTCAGCAGAAATTCCGCGAGGATCTTTACTATCGCCTGTGCGTAGTGCCGATTCGTGTGCCGGCCCTGCGGGAGCGTCGCGAGGATATCAGCGCCTTGGCCGATTATTTCCTGGCCGAGTTCTGCGCACGTAACAATTTCAAGCCGAAACAACTGGCCCCGGGGGCGTTCGAGGCGCTCGAGGACTACTCCTGGCCGGGTAATATCCGGGAGCTGAGGAATACCGTGGAACGGATGGCGATTCTCACCAAGGGGGACGTCCTGGAGCCCGATTCCGTGCCGGTGGAGATCCGTATCGCGCGGGGGGCCGGCGCCCGGGGCAACCTGCGTGAGGCCAAGGAATCCGCCGAGCGGGAACACATCCTGAAGGCGCTCGAAGAGAGCAAGGGAAATGTGTCCGGCGCGGCACGCGTGCTGGGCATGGAACGGACCAACCTCCACAAAAGGATTCGCGCCCTTGGTCTGACTAGGGAAAAGTAATCGAGTGGATGGACCCTGAACTCTTCTGGATATAGACAAAGGAAGCGGGTTTTGTTCTAGACGAGCTTCTTAGTACCCCTCGTGTTCGGGCAGCATCGCTTGTTCAATCCACTCGCCCACATTGGAGTAAAATCTATGCTTCGGCCACGGCGGTTGTTCAGCCCGACCGCTCCACGTTAGGTGCACCTCGACAACGCGGCCATCTTGCGTGGCGAACAGTGCGTCATCGGCAGCGCCAGAGTGCTCTAGAGGGTCCAACTGTAGGTCACTTAAAGGATGCTCGGGCGAAACTTCGCGCGAGAGCTCGAGCAAGAACGCATCAGCCTGACCGGTCCGAAATTCTTCCCACGGTTCCAAGAACTCTATCCTCGAAGGAGCCACAGGGAAATTGTAGCGCTCCGTGGGTTTCACAATGGGTCCTTTGTCCAATGTGGCTGAAAAGTAAAACGCCCGACCGAAGCCGAGCGTTTTTCTGAAGCCTTGTTCCCCGTCCGTCTTTTTCGTAGGCTGGAAAGCACGGAATTGCTCACTCCCTCGGGCTGACTAGGGAAAAGTAATCGAGTGGATAGACCCAGGCCTCTTTCAAAGCTGAAATTCCTGCATGCGGATGTGGCGATGAGTGCGCCGAAAATCGAAAGGTTCAGACGGGTTTCGACGTGCGAGTTGAAGGCATCACTTGCTCCAGGGCAACCCGGTTCCCTAAAGACCCGGCCGGATGGAACCATTCTGGACGGTCATCATCGTGTTACTGTCCTGGCAGAAAGAGGGGAAGACGTCGATCAGCTTCCGCGCGAGATAATAGAGAAGGAATTCGATGAAGCCTGAGCTCTTCTGGATATCGGGGCCTTGGCGTGGAAAGCTGGCGATTGCATCCCGTCCGCGCGGTGGGGACTGGCTACAAGATGAAGCCGTCGCATGGCGGCGCGCCGGATTGGACGTCGTGGTTTCGCTTTTGGAAGACGAAGAGGCCGCTCAACTGGAATTGGCTCGCGAAGCAGAAGCTGCTCGCCGGGAGGGCATCGATTTTATCCGGTTCCCTATCGCGGACCGTGGCGTTCCAGACTCCACAGCGGCCACCCTCGCTTTGCTCCACAGGACTGTCGAAGCCTTGAATGCCGGAAAACACGTTGCCGTGCATTGCCGCCAAGGCATTGGCCGCTCCGGATTGATCGCGGTCGGGGCGCTGATCACTTCAGGCTTCGGGACCGAAGAGGCGATCAATGCGGTCAGTTTAGCGCGCGGGGTCCTGATCCCAGAGACTCAAGCGCAGCACGAATGGCTCCAGCATTTGCCCGCCGAACATCCCGCCGAAAAATTTTCCGATTGAACGTTTGCGGCCGCAATGAGATAACGGCCGTCCACTCTTACAAAAGTACAACGTGAAAAGCAAGACGCCCGACCGACGCGAGCATTTTCTGAAGCCTTGCCTCCCGCCCGTGTTTTCCGTACGCTGGGAAGCATGGAATTGCTCACTCCTGACGAGATAGTTCGTTTGACGCCCGCGGAACGGTTGGCGCTCATCGCGCAGCTTTGGGACAGTCTCGAACATGAGCAGCTTCCTTTGACCAATGCGCAGAAAGCGGAGCTTGAACGCCGCCTCAGCTCGCTCGACGAAGATAGACGCAACGGCGTAACGTGGGCATCTCTCAAAGCTGAACTTGAGCAGCGCTGCCCGTAGTGTATTCGGTTCTGTTCACTCAGGCCGCGCGGGGGGAGTTGATCGAGGCGCAGGATTGGTATGAAGACGAAGCCGCTGCGCTGGGCCGACGTTTTCGCCAAGCTATCGACGCTCTGATCGAACGGATCAGTGATAATCCCCGGCAGTTTCCTGCCGTGTTTAAAACGGTCCGCCGCGCCCTCTTGCGCAGCTTCCCGTAACTCGCTGTTTTTTGTCGTCGAAGATGACGCCGTGATCGTGATTGCCTGTTTTCATGCCAGCCGCGATCCGTCGCACTGGCAAAAACGGACCTGAGTTCTTTGGTGACTGGCCGCAATGAGAAAAGGGCCGTCCAATCGCGACGGCCCTCGTTAGAAACTAATGATTTTTTGGAAACCCCTTGAGAAAACCAGGGTCCGGGCTTACGGCCTATTGACGTTCTCGGCCTGGAGGCCCTTGGGACCCCTCTTTACCTCGAATTCAACCTCCGTGCCTTCCTCTAGCGTCCGGTACCCGGACATCTGGATGGCGGAGAAGTGCACAAACACGTCCTCGCCGCTGGCCCGCTGGATGAATCCGTAGCCTTTCGCGGCGTTAAACCATTTCACAACACCCTTTTCTCTCACTACTAATTTCTCCTCTTCCATTCCCGGCGAACCGGGACGTTCCTTTGCAAAACTTTGGCTATTGTCTCACGTAATTTATTCGTCCGCAACAGAAAAGACGACCTAAACGACTGTCGGAGAGCAGCTCGCAAAGGGTTCGGCACGCACCTTCACGCCCCCCGGCGTGGGCGACCGCGCCAGTCTGCGTCAGGGACCCTGCTTACGCGAGTCGTACGGAGGCCTACTTAAACTCTCGAAATCCTCCGATAGGCAAGATGGGGATGGGCTGGATGAATGACGGGGTTTGAAGGAATAAACATGACATCCCGGCTATCGCTCGGAGCAGTGCTGGTCTGCTCTTTGTTAAGCCTGGGATGCAACGATTTCAACGACGGAAAGACCAAGAACATCATCGAGGCAGTGCCGGTAAGGCTCGACGCGGAGCAAGTCATGCTGACCCGCGGAGAAGTCGACTGCGGCGTCACGAACGAACTTTGGGGAACTGCAACCTCTCCCAATCAGGGCCGGTCTCTCTGTCCTTTACTGCCGGCCGGACGGGCGCTCAAGTTTGACGATGATATCGTGTTCACAGAACCCGGCTATCACGCCTCCTACGTTCAAGTTAGAGGTACTTTTCCGCTCGGAGTCATCTCTATCGAGAACACCAAAGATGGCCCGGGAAAGGACACCAAGCTGGTGGAGCTGAAGGTTGGCGTAAGGATCGATCACGCCTGCTTCCCCAATCCTCTGCCGATCATGGGGCTGCGGAAAGGTCAATTCTCTCAGGATTACAATCCGGTGCTTCTGTTCCGGCTCGACGGTGGTTGGCAAATGGACCGGTTCATCCACTAACCGGACGAGTCGGGGCCTGCAGGGGTGGTAGTCGCCAACCAGATTGAGGGCGGGAAGCCTTGATCGTATTTCAGGCACGGTTTGACAGCTTCACAAACAATCGGCTAATCTGTAGAGGTCGAGTAACTCGCTTAGAGAAGGTCTGTCTACATGAAAACAGCAATTCCTTCGCCTGCCGGTATCGTGCGCCAGTGGCACTTGATCGATGCCGAGGAAGCGGTGTTGGGGCGCGTGGCGAGCAAAGCCGCCATGCTCCTGATGGGAAAGCACAAGCCCAGCTACACGCCGTTTCTGGACACAGGCGATCACGTGGTGGTGGTGAACGCGGCGAAAGTCCGCCTCACCGGCCGAAAAGAAGAGCAAAAACTTTATCGCCGTCACTCCGGCTATCCCGGCGGGCTGACTGAGACCAAAGCGCGGATCGTCCGTATAGCGCGTCCGCAGAGGATGGTGGAAGAGGCGATTGCGGGGATGCTTCCGAAAACCAAGCTGGGGAAACAAATGTACCGGAAGCTGCAAGTTTACGCGGGTCCCAAGCACCCGCACGAAGCCCAGAAGCCCGTCGAGCTGACGGTGGGGCGTTAGGAGATTCTCCGAAGTGGCGTTAGTACAACATCTGGGAACGGGCCGCCGCAAACGTGCGGTGGCGAGAGTGTTTCTGCGGTCCGGCAAGGGCCAAATCACGGTGAACGGCAGAGCGTTCGACCACTATTTCCCCAGCGAAGCATCGCGGGCGATTGTGCGGCAACCCCTGCTCGCCACCGAGACCGCTGATAAGTTCGATATTTTGATCACCACCGCCGGTGGTGGACCCTCGGGACAAGCCGGCGCCGCCAAGCTCGGGATCGCGCGCGCACTGCTCGAGTTCAACGTCGAGTTGCGCGCGAAACTGAAGGGACTCGGAATGCTGACGCGCGACGCTCGCCAGCACGAGCGCAAAAAGTACGGACAGAAGGGCGCTCGCAAACGATTCCAGTTCTCCAAGCGCTAAGCTGGGAGTGTGTTTTTGGGGCGGACATCTGCGTCCGCTCTCCACCTTTAATCTTCGTGCCACAAATTCCGCTTTGGGCCGTGGCACGAATTTCACCTGTTACAAGGAGGCTATTTGCCGTCCATTAGTATGAAAGAATTGCTCGAAGCCGGCGTTCACTTCGGGCACCAGACCAAGCGCTGGAATCCAAAGATGAAAGAATACATCTTTGGCGAACGTAACGGTATCTACATCATCGACCTGCAAAAAACGCTGAAGCTCTTCAAGGACGCTATGCGCTACGTGGGAGAGATGGCTGCCCAAGGCAAGACCGTCCTGTTCGTCGGAACCAAACGTCAGGCGCAGGAAGCCATTGCCGAGGAAGCCACGCGCTGCAACCAATATTACGTGAATCAACGGTGGCTGGGTGGTCTGCTCACCAACATGCTGACCGTGCAGAAGTCCATCAAGCGCCTCAAAGAGCTGGAGGGGATGGCGGCGGAAAGCAATTGGGAAGGACGCGCGAAGAAAGAAGTTGTCCGGATGGAGCGGGAACGCAAGCATCTCAGTCAGAACCTGCAGGGCATCAAGGACATGAACGGACTGCCCGACATTCTCTTCGTGGTCGACTCGAACAAAGAGGCGATCGCGGTGGAGGAAGCCCGGAAACTCGGTATCGCGGTGGTCGCCGTCGTGGACACGAATTGCGATCCCGATAAGGTCGACTACGTGATTCCCGGCAATGACGACGCGCTACGCGCCATTCGCCTGTTCACCAACAAGATCGCCGACGCAGTGGTGGAAGGGCGGCAACTGGCGACCGAGCAGGATTTTGCCGCGGAGAAGATTATCAGCGACGAGACGCCGCTGGAAGATATCCCCGAATATGCCCAGTACGTCGACCCGAAATACGCTGAGCAGCTCATGTCGGAAAGTCTGAGCGACGAGGATTTGCCCTCCGTTTCGCTCCCGCGTAAGGGACCGGCTTCGGAAGCGGTCGAAGAACTTTCCACGCGGAATCAGTAGCTACGACATCATCCGGTCCGCACGCGGGCCGGACGCCCTTGTAAGCGAGGAACTATGGAGATTAGTGCACAAATTGTAAAGCAGCTCCGGGAGCGCACCGGGGCGGGCATGATGGAATGCAAGAGCGCCCTCAAGGAAGCCAAGGGCGACCTGAACGAAGCCGAAACGGTGCTTCGCAAGCGCGGGATCGCGTCGGCGGCGAAGAAGTCCACGCGCACCACCAAACAGGGCGTCATCGGCACCTACATTCACCCCGGTGCGCAGTTGGGCGTCATGCTGGAGGTGAACTGCGAGTCCGATTTCGTGGCCCGTACCGAGGATTTCCAGAGCCTGGTGCACGACCTGGCCATGCAGATCGCCGCCGCAGATCCTCAGTTTCTCCGCAAGGAAGACGTTACTCCCTCCGCCATGGAAAAGGAGCGGGACATCCAGCGGGCGCGCGCGCTCGCCGAAGGCAAACCCGAAAAGATGGTGGATAAGATCGTCGAAGGGCGCATGAACAAGTTCTACGAGGAAGTCTGCCTCTACGAGCAGCCCTTCATCAAGGAAAACACCACCACCGTTGCCGATCTCATCAAGACCAAGATCGCCAAGCTGGGAGAGAATATCTCCGTGTCGCGCTTCGTGCGGTTCAAGGTGGGCGACACGGCGCAGGCCGAAACTACAACCGCCGAGAACGCCTGAACAGTGCCGAAGTACGGACGCATCCTGCTCAAATTGAGTGGCGAGGTGATGGCCGGCGAAGGCTCGTTTGGCATCGACGCCGGGCGGGTCGTCGCGCTGGCTGCCGAGGTAGCCGAAGTGGCGCGCACCGGCGTCCAAATCGGATTGGTGGTCGGCGGGGGGAACTTCTTCCGCGGAGTCGCCGCAGCCGCGCAGAATATGGATCGGGTGGCGGCAGACCACATGGGCATGCTCGCGACCGTGCTGAACGGACTCGCGTTGCAGGACGCGCTCGAGAAGCAGGGGATTCCCACCCGGCTGATGACTGCCATCGAAATGCACGAGGTGGCCGAGCCGTACATCCGCCGCCGCGCGATCCGCCACCTGGAGAAGGGCCGGATCGTGATCTTTGCGGCCGGTACTTCCAATCCCTATTTCTCGACCGATACCGCAGCCACTCTGCGCGGCTTGGAAATTCGAGCCGAGGTGGTGGCCAAAGCGACCCGTGTCGACGGGGTTTACGACAAGGACCCGCTCCAGCATCCCGATGCGGTCCGCTACACCGAGATCTCCTATTCCGACGTCTTATCGAAGAACCTGAAGGTGATGGACGCGTCGGCCGTGGCCATGTGCCGCGACAACCGGCTTCCGATCGTCGTTTTCAATTTGAATGTCCGCGGCAATATAATGCGTATGGCAACCGGGGAGCCGATTGGTACGTTAATTGATTAGTCCCCCCGGGCCCGGATACGAGACAGCGAGACACTATGAAACCAGAACCAACAGTAGTCAACCACACTTTTCAGAGCGTTCAAGACGTCCAGAACCACGCCAAGACGCGGATGGACAAGGTCCTCAGCGACCTGCAGCAGGAGGTGGCGAACATCCGCACCGGCCGCGCGTCGGTGGGAATTTTCGACAACATTAAAGTGGACTACTACGGAACCCCGACGCCGATCAATCAGGTCGCGAATCTTCACGTTCCGGAGCCGAGCCTGATCACGATCCAACCGTGGGACGTGTCGCAAATCGGGGTCATCGAGAAGTCAATCCGCAGTTCGGATCTGGGGTTGAATCCCGCTAATGACGGGAAGATCATTCGTGTGCCGATCCCCGCCCTGACCGAGGAACGGCGCAAAGAGATCGTGAAGCGGCTGCACCACATCGCCGAGGAGCATCGCGTCGCCCTGCGCAATATCCGCCGCGACGGCAACGAGCATCTGAAAAAACTGCTCAAAGACAAGCTCATCAGCGAAGACGAGGAACGCCGGTCCTTGGAAGATATCCAGAAGATGACCGACGGGCATATTCAAAAGGTCGATCAGGTGGCGAAGGCTAAGGAGAAAGATATTCTTGAAGTGAAGTAGCTTTGCGGGCTACGCGTTCGTCCGTCGGCTTAGCGAAACGGTCACGCGAGATGTTGCCGATCGGAAATCGATCGGGTCGCGCTCGGTTGGGACGTCCGCGCATAGACCCCCGCCGACAGGCCGGACTACACCAAGATGGAAGTTATCGTCGGCAAAATCGTGGAGATGAGGGCGGCGAGCGCAGGTGAGTTTTGGGAGAAGCTATCCCCGGAAACCCCGCTGTTCCTCGATTGGCGTAAGATTCTATATCGCGGCCAGGCAGCCGCGTCATGGCCGCTCGGACCAAGTTTGCTTCGGAATCCAGACAAGGACCTGGTGCTTGGGGGGCAGACTGGCACCGCAGAGTCCCAGGTCTTCGCCGAATGGGTGTGCCTTGATCGGTTTGTCAAGCATTGCGACTCTATTGGCTTGAGCATTCCGAACGACTCGATCGAGTTTCGGGCTACGTATTTTGAACAGAACGACTTATCCCCCTTTACCAGGATGGGAGCACTGTGGCCGCACCCAAAGCTCTTCGAGCTGATGGCTCTCGCCCGACACCACGGACTCCCGACGAGGCTACTTGACTGGAGCAGGC
Source organism: Bryobacteraceae bacterium (assembly GCA_050015435.1). Taxonomy (GTDB): domain Bacteria; phylum Acidobacteriota; class Terriglobia; order Bryobacterales; family Bryobacteraceae; genus Palsa-187. Next base: position 1,619 of record JBEKBK010000262.1, on the reverse strand, counting down.
GGTCGTATGTAGCGGCGTACTTTGCGGCATCTGGTGCCCTGACGGCCAAGCCGTGCGATCATTGTCCGGCGGACGTCGTCGATTCATCGGAACAGCGATTTGCTGTTTGGGCGCTCGATACGGGGTTGGAAAACCTCTTTAAAAAACTGCGAGTCGTCCGGGTTCCGGGGCACAATAATGCGAATATGGCTGCGCAGGCCGGTGTTTTCACCCTTCTTCTGCAAGAGAGCGCGGGACCACGTCTGCCGTTGCAGGGGACAGAGTTGCTGGACGAGTATCTCAACCAGCCGACCTGCCCGTTAAAGAAGGTTACCGTTCCCGTAGCTGAGGCTCCAGCCGTCATTCATCTCTGTGAGAAATACGGTGTCACCGGAGCAACTGTTTATCCGGATTATTATGGGGCAGCGAGAGCTTCGATGGATGCGTTCCATTGCTGGCGCTTAGAGCAGCTGCGCAGCGCAGGTTGATCAATGTCCTCCGTCTCGCTAGCGGCGCTGGCCAAGGTGCTGCTGCTCGACGTTCCAAAATGGCTGAAGGCGCTGGGCCCATATGTGCTCGGCGTCCAGGTCCTGCGCGCTGCGGGTATTCTCGAATCGCTGAAGGCCTTGGCTCCGTCCTTTATTGCTCTCGCTGTCCTCATCGTGACTGGGTTGTTTTATTACTCTCAGGTTCGCCTCGCCAAGCAAAAACTTCGCCATGATCTGTACGACCGGAGATTTGCCATCTACTCGGCCTTTCGGGATCTCCTCCTCGCCCTCCCGGAGAAAAGCGATGATGACATTAAGACCCACTTTCGAAAAGCGGGCATTGCGCGCTTCGAGGCCCGATTTTTACTAGATGATCCGCAGATAGAATCCTACCTGGACGGTCTATGCAGACAGGTAAATGAGAATGTCATCGGCCACATCTGCTTTCTTCAGGGTATGACTGGCATGAACGATCCCCAAACCGTCAAGGATGTGACCGACAGACTGCAGCTACTTGGGCAGGCAAAATACAATCTTGCCGATCGCCATCTCGTGGAGCTATCGCAGCAGTTTGCGAAATTTCTGCAGCTTACCGATTTTTGGAAATGACGCCACAGCGCAGGAATCCACGCCAATCATGGCCGATCGATCTGCCCGTATCGGCGAAAAGAGCGATCATTTCTCTTTCTTGGGCCAGCCGTAGATGTAGTGGTCGTGCTGGCTTGCGCCATCCTTGGGCATGGTCGCCATGATTTCAGGCGGGACGTTGCGCATGGAGGGAAGAATGATGTCGGCTGCGGCTTGCGTGGGCTTCTCGACGGTTGGATTCTGTTCGGCGAGCTTCTGAAGTCACGCTTCGAGGGTCAGGCCTGCCGCCGCGGCTTGCGCTTTCAGCGCCGCTGCCTGATCATCGGGAAGCTCGATCACCGTCATAAGAAGTGCCCAACTTTTTCATCGTAACAGCGCCGATATTTATCGTCACGCAGGAGCCGGGGCCGCTACGCTCCTGGAGGCAAATTCCAGAACCTCGACTACCTGCTCTTTCGAGATGCGAAACCACTCCGTGATCTCATCTACAATGGCTCCGGCTTCGAGGTTTTCGAACACGGCGGATACCGGCATACGAGTGTCGCGGAATACCCATGCGCCGCT
>JBEKBK010000261.1:0-11306 GCA_050015435.1 Bryobacteraceae bacterium | reverse complement strand
CACGGCCACGTTCGAGCTCAACGAATTTCAGTCCAGCGGAATTCTCGTGAGCATCTTCGACACGTCGGGGAAGCCACTGGTTGCTGACTGGGGCTTCATGGTTGAAATCTCGCAAATCAAAGGTGGAGGAGGCGCATCATGAGCGCCGTCAACCTTCTCTCGCCGATTCTGGCGGGCGGCATCCAGAACGTCAATTTCGTCAACGGCCGCGTGCTCACGGCCGCGGATCTAACGGCTGAGCGGACCGCGAACCTGCAACGGCAGCAATTCCTCGGCCAGAGCATCGGCGCGGGGGTCGCCGAGGGACTCCAGGTGACCATCTCCCCCAGTTCTGTGCCATTCGGCCAACAGGTGGTCCACGTCGCCGCGGGTCTGGCGATCAATCTCAACGGCGACTTGCTGCAACTCGCTTCCGGCACGGATGTCGCGCTTACCGCAGCTCCCTCAACCACTCCGGCGAACTCTGGCCTTTTCACCGTTTGCCAGCCGCCCCAAACTCAACTTTCCAATCCGGGAGTTTACGTGTTTACGGTTCTTCCGGCTTCCGGATACCAAGGACAAGCGCCGGTCGTCCAACTCGGCTCATCCGGAGTGGCGCAAACGTGCACCAGCCAGTACGCCACGGCCGGCGTGCAATTCCGATTGCTGCATTTGACGCTGGATTCCAGCTCGCCATTGCAGGCCAGCCTGATTTCGCTGGCTTGCCAGATCCAGTGGCAACTGTCCAATAACGCGAGTGCCGCGAGTGTCGCGCCGCAGATCTCGCAGCTCCGTAATGGATTGGCTTACGCCTCCTTCGGAACGGAACAGGTGAACCAATATGCGGCGAATCCGTTGGACTTTCTTTCGGGAGCATCATCCGTCGCGAGTTACGGCTTGCTGGACCAGGCGAGGACAGCGAAGCTGCTGACCGATTGCGAGGTTCCCCTGGCTTTGATCTATTGGACCACCAGCGGCATTCAGTTCGTAGATATGTGGGCAGCGCGCCGCCGGCTTACGCAGGAGGCGATCAGCCGGAACGTGCCACTGCTTGATGGGGACCGGCGGGTGAGCGAAGCGGAAGCCATGTTTCTCCAGTTCGAGGACCAAATGCAGGCGCTCCTCTCGGATCCGAACGGTCCCGGCACAATCATCGCGGACAAGTATTTCTTCTATGTGCCGCCGGCTGGAATGGTCCCCGTAACCGGTAACGGCATCACGGCGGTTACCAGCTCCGCGGGGCTGGCCGGATTCGATCCGGCAACTTTCTTCGGCACGCACGCCTCCCGGGACATCGCCACCACGAACGGAAATCTGCTCCGCGCGCTTTTTCACGACGCCCTCTACGCGGAGCCCGTCCAGTTAATTAACACGGGCGAGATTCAACTCTATCTGGTTTGGGAGAACTTGCAGGCGGTGAATGCCGGCGGCAGCGGACCCTTGGCAATTGTGTACGCCAGCCCCGCTCTCACCTACCGGGGGATCGCCCGCTTTGGCACGGCGAAATGGAGCCTGAGCCGCTTCGCGCCGCGCGTCATTTGAAAGGAACACTTATGGCTGACATACAGACACTCGTCAACAATATTCCGGACGCGCAGGACGGAAATGTAATTACCAGCGATTATCACAACACCATCAAGACCGCACTGCAGGCCATCGCCGGAACACTGGCGGGAACCTCCAGCGGGCAGACTGTCACCGTTAACGTGCCCGTAAATTTTCTTCCAGTGGCCGGCAGTACTCCCTGGAGCGTGAAGGTCGGCTTTGCCGAGGATCCCAGCAACTCGTGTGATGGCTGGGCGCCGTTGACGCTCCCGGATGGCGCCGTTCTGAGGCAACTCGTGGCGATCGGTGTGAAGACAAGTCCGGCGACAATTGGATCGGTAAACTTGATAGCCGTTCCAATCAACGGCCCAACCACCAACCTTAACAATGTCTTTCTCGCCACGATCAATCTGGCCGGTGTCGCAATTATGAACCCCTTCACAATTTCAGTCCCGGCGCAGGTTACGAGCGCTCTTGCGGGCTCGTTGACCGTACAAAACGCGCAGTTCAAATATGTAGTCGAAGCCAACGTCGCCCTCAGTCCTGCGCCGGCTTCGATCACGCTCTACGCGATACAAGTAACATATACAACGCCGTAAAAGGCAACCAAAGGAGAGAGAAAATGCCGCCCGATAGCAACATTAACGATCAATGTCTGTACTTTCAAAACACCCCCGGCCAGCCCTATTGGCTGAATACAGCCGTGAGTATGACCAACACAGGCGATTCAGGCCTGGCGGTGGTTGGAAACAACACGACCAACGTAACCATCAGTTGCAAGGGGAGTTCGGACACCCAAGCCTGTCCGACCCAAGTGGACGGCGAAGTCGCCACGCCGATATTTGAATTGTTTATGTCCAAAGCGGCAATGAATTTCGGCCTCGATACTTCCGATGTTATCTACTCCAACGGACTAAGCCCGATTCCGCTCAGCGGAGTGCTTACAGCCGGAGGAAGCGTTACCACAACCGTGACCTGGCAGTCGCAGGATACGGACCCCACCAAGCCATACTATGTCGATCCAACTAACGCACAAGCCAACCATAAATGCCTCATCGCGCGGTGCTATACAAATCCGACGGGTAATGTGGACACCACCGACGCCGGGCTCTCCTCACACATCCCGGACGATCAGCACTATGCCCAGCACAACCTGGATATCCAATCAATCGTAGGAATGAGCCACGTGAGGCTTCCGATCCGGGCCGGCAATCCGACGCGGGAGCCGCAGTTGGTGGCGATCCAGGCGGTACCGGATCTCAACCCCAACCCCGCCGTGCTCGCGGCCATTCTGCCGGGCTTGAAAACCGTACCGGGTTTCAAACAGATTTCCAGTACTCCGTTACGGAAAGTCGAGTTGAACTTGCAACCACTTGCGCTGCATTCTGGCGGAGGGTTAATCAAGAGGATCGAGGAAATTATTGAAGAAGAAGTGCGAGCGGTGCTCCGCCTTCTGGAAGAGGCCTTTGGCAAGGCTACGCCGAAGGGAGGCGGAGCTCACGGGCGGGTTCGGGTTGGAGGTAGCTTTTTCTCCGATTTCGAGTTCGTCGTGGACCCCTCTGACGCACAGAAAGGAAACGCGTACATTTACCATCTGACCCAAACCACCGCAAGCAATCAGCCGTATGGTGGAATCACCATCGCGTTAGTCGCCGGCTGACCTGGCGTCAGACAGCTCATGGACCGGCTCGACCAAGTCAGCCTCGAACACGTGCGTCTGCGGGGCGCGGGCGTGGACGCGACAGTGGCGCGACTGCGCCTGTCGTCCGCTCTCGGCTCATCCACGCTGCAGCCGCCGGCCATGCCGCCCTCGGCTGTACTGGTGGTGCGCAGCATGGCCGATCCGCTGCCGCGACGTATCGCCGATTTGAAGCGGGCCGCGGTCGTCAACCGTGAATGGGAACACGCCGCGCAGAACCGCTTAGGAGAACTCTACGCCCGTGCGGCGAGGCCCGCCTGGGGCGCGGTTCCAACATCGGCCGAGGCTGTACTGTTTGCCGATTACGGCGAGCTGTTGGCGTGCCTGGCGGCGGATCTCAGTTCGTCTTCCGCTGTCGCGTGGTGGTGGTGGGCCATGGTCAGGCATTTTTCCTTGACGCCGCCGGGCTCGCTTCCCCTTTATTGGACTCGGATTTGGGAGCAACACCCGTGGTACGTTCCATCTGCCTTGGATCATCTATCTGTTCGGAACCAATCCGGCAAGGTCCTGAGTCCACTCGCGCCGGCTCAAGCGTGGCGCTTGCTACGCGCGATGGTGCGCGCATTTGGTTTGCCTGACTGGCTGGTTCCAGAGAGCCCGGCAGAAGCTCAGAATCCAATCCCATTGCATTCTCCTCTTCCTTTTTCGCAAGCTGGCAATCCAGAGGGCAGAGAACCGCCGGAAAGTTCCGTTGGGGATCGAGCGCCGAACCGCCCTTCCCGGCTCCCGTGGGAACCCTACGTTCCTGGCGATTCCACGCCCCTGACCATCGGCGTCGAAAAACGAGCTCTTTTGGGTCTGGGGCTGCTGTTGCGTCGTGCGCCGCACGTAGCTCTTACGCCCGCATTCTACCCGCATTTCCGGAGATGGCTCGCGGCGCAGCTCACCAGCGTCCGCGAGTTACCCCGCGCTGACGCAACTACGTTGATTTCACATCCCATTTCACAGCCGGTCACCCATGCGAAAAACGAATTTCCCCGGCAAGATGCGCTAGAGCCTGAACCGATGGCAGCCGTGGCCGTGGACGCTTTGGCCCGCGAGCCCGCGCAGACCACTCCCTCGCCCGCAATACCACCGACCCATCGCGCCGAATGGGAAGCGGGCCGACTGACGCAAGCAGGCGGCGTGCTCTACCTGATTCACCTGTTGCGCAAGATGGATCTTCTGCGATCGTTCGACACCGGGCTCAGCGGCTGGGCGCTACTCGAGTTGCTGGCGCGCTGCCTGTTGGGTCCGTATTTCGAAGCCGTCGCCGGCGATCCGATTTGGGCTGTGCTGGCGGAACTGGACGAGCGCGACTCCGGAAACCCTCCCGGAACCGGATTCCAATCGCAGGAGACTTACGCCGCGCCTCGGTCATGGCTGGCGGGACTCGCTCCACACCCCCTATCGGCGCGCTTCCGTTCGCGCGGGATGGAATTGTGGCGTCCCGAAGATTTTCTCGTACTCGACTCGTGTCGAGCGCAGATGCCGCCGGACACCAGGCTTCTTCCCTCCACGCATTCTGAACGCCGCCGACGCCGAGCCGCCGCGGCAGTCCGGCCGCTTCATCTTCCGCTATCGAACGAATTGCGGCGCTTCCTGCATTTCGTGCTGCCTTACGCGCGCTGGCGGATCGGCAAGGTTCTGCAAGGCGTCACTTTGCAGCAGGCGTGTTTGCGCCGAGGCAAACTCATCCTATCGTTGAGCCATGTCGATCTCGTGATGGGAATGAACCAGATCAGCGTTCCGGTACGTCTCGCCGGGCTCGACGCCAATCCCGGATGGATGCCGGAACTCGGCCGCGTCATCACCTTTCATTTTCTAGCCGAAGGCTACAACCATGAGTAACGAATCCGGAGTCTTCGCGGATGTGCCCGGCTCCGCTCGCGGCCACTTGGGTTTACTGTTCTACGCGGCCGTCCTTCACGTGATCTACCACCTGCGCCGCTGTGCCTCGGCCGCCGAGCATTCGCTCGAGGATGTGTGGCGCGAGCACCCCTTCCTGGAATCTTATTTCGGTGCGATCCGCGGCAAGCTGCCGGATAACATCGGCTGGCTGGAATCGCTGGAATGGCTGCGCGGCCAAATCGAAGCCTGGGAGCAAGCCGTTCCGGCGCGTCTGCCCATATCCGAAATGCGGCAGGCGCTCGAGCTTTCCCACGAGGCCGTGCTGGCCTTCGTGTTGGTGGGGACGGTGGAGGAAGAGGCTCAATTTGCGACGCTGTTTGCCTCCATGCAACAGCGGGATGATATCCACCGGCTTTCCGTCGGCCTGCTTCAGCAGGTATTCGATCGGCACGGCAATACCGAGTTCTGGCTGCAGGTGCGGCCGTTGCTGGAGGCCGGATTTCTTGAGGCCGTGAATCGCGATGCTCCTCGGTCGGAATGGGCGCTGCGCGTTCCGACCCTGCTGTGGAATGCGGCGCGCGAGGAAGCCACGGAATCGCCCCTGCCCGGCGCACGCCACCGGTCTCTCGATTCGATCGAGCCGATGGCCGAATTGGTGATCAGCGAGGACGTGCGCGGCCAACTGGCGGAGTTGACCGCCCTGGTCCGTTCGGGCCGCACCCGAACCATCGTGATTCGCGGTCTCCCAGGAACGGATCGCGCCGGAGTGATCGGATCCATCGCCCGCGAATCCGGCCGAGGCATGCTGGAGATCGAGTGTTCCGCTTCTACTCCGCCTGCCGACGAGCGGTGGCGCGCCATCGGGCCCTTCTGCACGCTCGCGCATTCCGTGCCGGTATTCTCGGTGGAAGCGGGCCCGGGCGAGACCTTCGAGATCCCCGCGCTCGCCGGCTATCAAGGTCCACTGGGTGTAGTCATCGGCCGCGATGGGGGCGTGGGAGGTCCGTCGGCGGCTCATGCCATCACCCTGCAACTCGACTTGGAGTCTCCAGACCATCGTTTGGAGTTATGGAAGCGCGCCCTGAACGGACAATCCGCGCCCGATCTGCCGGAAATCGCTTCCGCCTTTTGTCTGCCCGGGCGTTACATCCGCCAGTGCGCGCGTTTGGCTCTGGATTATGCAGCCGTCGGCCGCCGTGCCTCGATTACGGCCGCGGATGTGCGTTGCGCCGCCCGCAGTCTCAATCGCCAGGTGTTGGATACGCTCGCAGACCGCATCGACGGCCCCGCTCGCCGGCCGCAGCTGATCGTGCGGAACGCGACCAGCCGCGAACTCAGCACCCTGGAAGCGCGCTGCCGCCATCGCGAGCAACTCGCCCTCGCTCTCGGATCCACCATTCCCGGTGGCATGAACCGCGGAGTGCGCACGCTGTTCGAGGGACCCAGCGGTACGGGCAAGACGCTCGCGGCGCGTGTTCTCGCGACCGAACTCGGTTTGGATTTGTATCGGGTCGACCTCGCCCGGGTGGTCAACAAATATATCGGCGAGACCGAAAAGAATCTGAGCCGCGTACTGAGCCGGGCCGAGGATTTGAACGTCATCCTGCTGCTCGACGAAGGCGATTCGCTCATGACACGCCGCACGGAGGTCAAATCGGCCAACGACCGCTACGCTAATCTCGAAACCAATTACCTGTTGCAAAGACTCGAAAGTTATACCGGCATCGTAGTGATCACGACCAATGCCGGCCAGTCCATCGATCCCGCATTCCGTCGACGCATGGATTCAGTGGTGAAATTCCACCTTCCCGATGCGGCTGAACGTTGGCGTCTATGGCAGGTGCACCTGCCGGCCGGACACCGGGTAGCGCTGGAGATGCTCGAAGAGATCGCCGTCCGCTATCAATTCACGGGCGGCCAGATTCGCAACATCTGCGTCAACGCGGTCCTGACGGCGCTGGGAGAACGGGAGGCGCCGCGCACGATGGACCTGAAGCAAGCCATTCAGACGGAGCACCGCAAGGCCGGGGCCAGTTTTGCCGATCGCGCGGAGGCGGGTCCGGGCCGCAACCAACAATCGCTGGCGTCCTTCCTGGGAGGTCTCTCCTGAGTCAGGCCACGCTACAAAAAAAAGGACGGGCACAGGCTGCGCGGCCTCCGACTGCCGCCAGCACTGCCGTGGCGCGATCGACTCTTCGCAAGGTGCCGGGATGGGTATCTTCCGGATCGGCGACTCCGTTTCCGCTGGGCGGTGTCCAGCGCAAGGTAAAGGTTGGTTCGCCCGGAGACGCCGCCGAACACGAAGCCGAGCGCACTGCCGATCACGTGACCTCCGGCTCTTCGGCCGCGCGCCCGGAGATCTCGCGGCTGGAGGTATTGCAGAGAGAGGCCGCGGACAAACGGGCGCAGGAGCCGTCTCCGCGCGACCAGGAGGTACACCGCACTGAAAGCGAAAAGAAAGAGCCCGCGGTCCAGCGCCTGGAACACACAAACAAGGAAGAGCCTGCCGTACAGCGCCGCTGCGATTGCCCCGAAGAGCAGATGCAGCATCGGGCGTCGGGCACGGCTTCCGTGCGTTGCAAGGTGCGGGACGGCAGTTCGCAGCCAGTGGACATGGATGGCGCGGCGGAATATGCGATCTCCACGAAAGATACCGGCGCGCCACTGCGCCCCATGGTGCGCCAGACCCTCGAATCGCGCATGGGCGTTGACCTGAGCACCGTTCGCGTACATGAAGGTCCCGCCGCGCAGGAATCCTCGGCCGCTTTGAATGCCCGCGCGTTCACGCACCAAAACGACATCTGGCTGGGACGCGGCGAGTCGCAGGAGAATTTGCATTTGATGGCCCACGAGGCCACGCACGTCGTGCAGCAAGGCGCGGCAGCCCGCCGCACTCCCGACGCTCCCCAGCATGAGGACGAAGACCAGCCGGTGGTCCGCCGCAGCCTGTGGGGCGACATAACCGGTGTGGCCGGGGCCGTGATCAACACGGCCGGCCAGGTGGTGGATGCGGCCGGCAATGTCATCGCCAGGACCGCCGATTTCTTCTGGCAACTGGTGCAGAAACTCGCGCCGGGCCTGGTGCCCATATTCCAGGAGATTCGCGCCAAGGGAATCGTCGGCTATCTACGCGACAAATTAAGCGGCGCCTTTAACGGAATCTTCGGTGGACGCGCGAGCGGCGGCGGTTTCATCGCCGGCCTGATCAAGACTTTCGCCTCGCTCGCTTCTTCCGCCCAGGACATTGTCGCCGCGTTGGGCCGGGGCGATTGCCAACCGCTACTCGACGCGGTCAGCCGCCTCGGGCACGTACTTTCGCAGATAGCCGGGGATGCTTGGGACAAAATTAAGGAATTCTTCGCTCCCCTCGGCGATTTCTTCAGCGATCTCGGGTCCGGATTCGGCGCACCGGTGATTGACTTCCTGGAAAAGGTGGCCTCCGAGACCTGGGAGAGCATCAAGGCAACGGCGCGCCAGATCTGGGATGTGACGCAGCCTGTTCGCGACGAACTCGGGGCTGCCTGGAAATGGATCAAGGATCAGCTTGGCGTCGGAGACGAACCCGACGGCCAAAACGGCCTTCTGCAATGGGTGCAAGGGAAACTCGGCGAAGCCTGGGCTTGGGTCAAGGATCAACTTCAACCGGTCATCGGCCCGATGAAAGCGCTGGTGGATGACATAAAGACGCTGATTCCTTTGGACGCCATTCTCAATTTACGCGTAACGGTGCATGAGTGGTTGGAGCACACCGGGGAAATGATTCAGAAGATGGGCGCCAAAAAGGGCGTTACCCAGAATGCTGCTTCGCTCCGTGAAACAATCTTGCCGGCGATCAAGGCCGCTGTGGGACGGGTCGCCGGCAGAATTTCGAGCGCGGGGTCCTGGGTTTCCCGGCAGATCGGCGGCATCGTACTGAAGGTTACGGGCTTCTTCAGCAGCCTGCGCGGCAACTCCATTCTCGGTAAGGTTGCCGGCGCAATCCAGTGGATTCAGGACAAAGTGAACGCCCTCGGCGATTGGGTGCAGAACGGAGTGCAGAGCGTCTTCAACACCGTTGGGAAGGGCGTGAGGAAACTCGGCGGCTTCATCGAGCCGGTCTTGGGCGTTCTGCAGAAGATCGTTTCGGTCATCACCAATGTCGTCAAGGAACTGCCGGGGCTGGTGCTCGGACCGGTGTGGAAAATGATTCCTGCCTGCATCCGCGACCCCATCAAGGATTTCATCGTCGAGCACATCCTCGGCGCCATCCCAGTCATCAGCGCATTCCTTAAGATCCCCGACATCTGGTCCAAGATCCAGAAAATGGTGATGGATTTCCTTAGCCAAGTGTTCGTGGATGGCGATCTCGGCGGCGCGGCTCTGACGGTTATTCGCTTCGTGCTGGGAGCCGCCGGAGTCGACTTCGATCTGATGTTGAGCGTGCTCGGGAAAGCCGCCGGAGCCCTGGACAACATCATCATGCATCCGGTGGAGTTTCTGTCGCACCTCCTGGCGGCCCTGAAAAAGGGATTCGGCCAGTTTCTCGATAACATCCTCCGGCACATCAGGAACGGGTTGCTCGAATGGATCCACGGGCCTTTGGAGGACCTCGGAGTCACGCCGCCCAAGGACTTCAGCCTTCCGAGTCTGTTGAACCTCGCTCTGCAAATTCTCGGGATCACCGGCGACAAGCTACATCAAAAGCTCGAGAATGTCATCGGCAGAGGAGCCACCAAGATTCTCGACGAAGCCTGGAAATGGATTTCGGCGCTCACTTCGGGCGGACCCGCCAAATTGTGGGAGGAGATTAAAGGCCGTCTCTCAAACCTATGGGACATGGTGATCGGCGGCATCACCAGTTGGATTACCGAGAACGTGGTGAGGGCCGGCATCCAGGAACTGACCCTGCTTTCGAACCCCGTTGGCGCGGTGATCGAGGCGATCAAAACCATCTACACGACCATCCAGTTCGTGGTCACCAAGATGAACAAGATTCTCATGGTGGTGAACGCGGTATTGGATTCGATCAACAAAATCATCGCGGGAGATGTCAAGGACGCCGCTAACTGGATTGAAAGCGCGCTGGCGCGCAGCGTGGCGCCGGTGCTGTCGTTCTTCGCGGACTGGCTCAGCATCGAAAGCCCAGCCCCGGAAATTCGCAAAATCGTCCTCAAAATCCAGGACAAAGTGGATCAGGCACTGGATTGGCTCGTCGATAAAGCGAAAGGCATCGCCCGCAGCGTGTTGGGAGCACGGGGACTCGGTGAGAAGCCGGACGATCGCACGCCGCAGGAGAAACAGGCCGACCTGGACTCAGCGATGTCGGAGGCCACCTCGGCCGCCAAAGAGCTGGATGCCAATTCCGGCACCGTGGAGGCCAAGCTTCCCGCTATCAAAAAGCGCTACCGTCTCAACGTGCTCGAACTGCGCCCCCAGAACGGCCGCAATTTCGATATTCACGGCGAATTGAATCCTACGGCTGACGCCATCGTCCCGCTCAAGCCGGGCGAGGTTCCGGATTCCGCTGAACCGGTGTACGGCGGCGTGAGCCCGACCTTGGGCGGAACCTCGATGAAAGTGGAACCGCTCACCAACAAACACAAAGCCGGCTCCGCTCCATCCTCGTCGCCCGGTGTCTGGGATAAAGTGCGCCCCGATGCATTGAAGCGCGACGGCGTGGGTCTCTACGTTCGCGGCCATTTACTGAATCGGCGGCTGGGTGGACCTGGCACGGACCCCAATCTGACCCCGATCACCTACAGCGCGAATGCCACGCACTACCAGGACGTGGAGAGCGATGTTGTCGAATTAGTAAACGAGAAGAAAGGAATCGTCGGCTATCAGGTGGGGGTGCTGCCGCCGGCCCCCAAGAAAGGCGTTGGCGGTGTGATCGCGGCAGAACTTGAACTGACGTCGGGGCTGCGATGGTCCTGGTGGGAGCTGAAGGCGACGGGCGGCGATGCCCAGCACCCGCAACTGGCCAAGACCGGAAAAGGTAAGAGCGACGTCGTCAAGAACGTGCCGGATTATCCGCATCCGGAGCTAGGAGGGATCGTATCGACCGCGGTGAGACGCGCAACCGCGCCGTCATCCCACACACCGCTTCCCACTACACCGGGCGCACAGCCGCTCCCGGCTGAATCGGTCTCCCTCGATAGCGGTAAGTTCGAACCTTCGCCCGCGTGGCAACAAGCCTTCCAGCAACTGAATTCGCGCGCCCTCGACGTGCCCGTACGGTACAGAAGACTGGCGCTGGGCACCATTCGGGTTAGCG
>JBEKBK010000260.1:0-11378 GCA_050015435.1 Bryobacteraceae bacterium | reverse complement strand
CCAGGATTTCATCATGGTGCTCGGAAGTTCGCGGGCCCTCAACGAAGCTTTGCAGCACGCCACCACCGAGCTGGTGCGCTGGCTTATGGACAGCTACGGGTTCGACGAACGCGGCGCGAGCCTCCTGCTCGGCCAGGGAATGGAGTACGACATTTCGAACGTCGTGGATCCGGAGTTCACTATCGTGGCGAAGATGCGCAAACGGTACCTCGGCCAGCCGCGCTAGCTGGGCTCTGACTGTGGGGCCGTCCCCCTGGACCGCGGCCGACGCCCTCGTCGGCCTCCGTTTAATGATAGGGAAGAACGAACGAAATCGTGGCGCCCTTGCCGGCTCTGCCCTCGGCCCAGATGCGGCCTCCGTGGCGCTCCACGATTCGCTGTGCAATCGCCAGTCCGAGACCGACTCCCGCGTAGCTCCCGGTTCGATGCAGCCTTTGGAAAGGACCGAAGATCTGGTTCGCGAAACGGTCATCGAAGCCCACGCCATTGTCGGCCACGAAGTAGCAGACTTCGTCTCCCACTCTTCTCGACCCGAATTCGACCAGGGCCTGGCTGCGCCGCCGGGTAAATTTGAACGCGTTGTCGAACAGCGCGTTGAGCAGTTGCCGCAGCAGAGGCGCGCAGGCGAAGCAATCGGGCACCTGTTCGTCGATCGTCACTTCTACCTGCCGCGACCCATACCGCCGCGAGACTTCGCTGACCACGCCCCGAACCACGTCGCGCATCTTGACGGGCACCTTCTGGATCGGGCGTGACTTCAAACCGAGATAGAAGGTCATCTCATCGACCGTATCCCGCATCTCGGAAGACTTCTCTTTGATCAGCCTGACGCAGGCTCGTCCCTCGGCCGGAAGATACGTGTTGAAGTTCTTCGTGAAGTGGTCGCAGACTTCATAAGTGGTCATCAGCGGATTCCGCAGGGCCTCATCCACGGATTCCGAGAAAGCTTCCACTTCCTTGTTCAGCAAATCCCGGGCCGCGGCCAGCCGCAACGCGCCTGGTTCTTGAGTAGACGTGACCTCCCGAACGATCATGACTGCTTCGTCTCGCCCGCTCGGCACCACCTGGGCCCACTGCCGCATGGCGCCTCTAGGCGAGGGCAGCGAAAATTCCAATGTTCTGACCTCGCTTTTCTCCAGCGCCAATCGAATAGCGGACAAAATCTGATCCACCACTGGACGCGGCATCTGGGATTCGTGCAGATTCTTGCCCAACATCGCGTCCATCTTGGATGGATCCTCTCCCGGAAGGTGGACGTCGAGCACCTCGCCACTCCGGTCCAGCCGGAAAATCGTATCCGGGAATGCGCGAACCAAAACGCTTGCGCGATTTTCCCGGTCGATCGCTACCGGCTTGCGTCGGGTGGGCTCGCCGGACTGGGGGCTCGCCAATTCGCGCCCGGTCAATTCCCGAATCACCAGAACCGCCCCGCTCAGCTTGCGGCGTTTATCCCGAAGCGGGGCTACATGCGCCTCGATCGGAACCGGGGCGCCGTCCTCCAGTCCGGACAACGCCAGAGGGTAAAGTCCTCTTGTGTTTCGGCCATCCAGTACGTCCGAGGTGAGCTGGGAAATGATTTCGTCCTTTACGCGCAGCACCTGGCCGATGGGCTTTCCTTCCGCCTCGCCCTCGCTAAAACGCGTCAAGGATTCGGCTGCCGGATTCATGGACAGAACTCTTCCGCTCCCGTTAATGCAGATGACCCCGTCGGCCATGCTGGATAACGTTGAAGTGAGTTTTTCGTCGTCCGTTTCGAGCCGCCGTGTAAGGGCGTGGTTCTGCAATGCGATCTCGATCGCCATGCGCAGTTCCGTCTCGCTAAACGGCTTCAGCAAGTATCCGTAGGGTTCCGAAGCCTTCGCCCTGCGCAGCGTGACTTCATCGGAATAGGCGGTCAGAAACACAACCGGAATGCCCAGCGAAGAGTGAATCTTTTCGGCGGCCGTGATACCGTCGAACGACCCTTTGAGATGGATATCCATCAGCACCAGATCGGGGCTGCTCTGGGCCGCATGCGTCACGGCCTCATCGCCCGTAGAGGTGATTTGCGGCGCCTCATATCCCATGCGTATGACGCGCCTCTGAATATCGGTCGCAACAATGCCCTCATCTTCGACAATCAGTATTTGTTTGCCCATTCGCTATTCCCCTTTCTGGGGTGGTTCCTTCACGGTGAAGGAAATGTCTATTGCGGTGATCGGCTTCGTGGACAGCTTGAACGAGCCACCGAGTTGCTTCGTAAGAGCCCCCACGATCTGGAGCCCCAGAGTCTCTGTCTTTTCGATGTCGAACTTCTCGGGTAGACCAACGCCCGTGTCCGCGACGGTCAGCAAAACGACGTTGTTCGCACCGTGACAGGTCTTAACCAGGATTTCTCCGGCACGCCGATCCGGGAAGGCGTACTTGAGTGAGTTGGAAACCAGCTCATGGACGATGAGGCCGCAGGGCTGCGCGATATCGATCGGAAGTAGAATCGAGTCGCTGTCCACCTGAATCTTTACGTCGCCCAATTCGCGGCGATAGCATTGCAGCAGGTGATTGGTCACCCTTCGCAAGTAGCTGCCAAGATCGAGCAGCGCCAGGTTCTCCGACATGTACAGTTGCTCGTGGATCAGGGCAATCGACATCACTCGCTGTTCGGCCTCGCGAAACAGTTGCAGCGTCCACGGTTCGCTGGCCGACGCCGCCTGAAGACTGAGAATGCTGCACACCACTTGCAGGTTGTTCTTGACCCGATGATGCACCTCTTTGATCAGGACTTCTTTTTCAAGCAGCGAAGCTCGCAGCTCGTCCGACTGGTTCCGGTAGTTCGTGATGTCAATGCAGTATCCGATGTGTCCGATATAGAGCCCATTCCTCCCGTGAAACCGGGGAACGCCACGGATAACGACCCACCGGTACCGGCCGTCGTAACGGAGCAGGCGGAACTCGAGTTCGAAGGTGGTGCCGGCCTTGGCCGCCTCGCCGAAGGCGGTGACGCAGGGCCCGCGATCTTCCGGATGCACCAATT
This sequence comes from Bryobacteraceae bacterium, assembly GCA_050015435.1. Taxonomy (GTDB): domain Bacteria; phylum Acidobacteriota; class Terriglobia; order Bryobacterales; family Bryobacteraceae; genus Palsa-187. Next base: position 8,368 of record JBEKBK010000260.1, on the reverse strand, counting down.
CGAGCCATCCCTCGCCGTGTTCCTGCTCCGGCACATGGCCGGAAAATGCCAGCCAACCCTTGCTTACGTACTCCAACCCGCCGCTCAAGTTCGACGACCAGATCATCATCGACGAGCTTTCCGCCAGCACCTCGAACGGCCCACCGTATTCGGCTGCCAGAGCTTCACCTGAGATATTGGGAAGTGGACTGCCGGGGTGACTTAACTCGGTCATCGATCCGACAATGTGCGCGGGGGCTTCGGAAGACGGGCTCGCCAGCCGCATTTCATCCCGAACCCAGGTGTAACGGCGATCTCTCCGCTTGACCCGGTACTCTTCCACCTGACAGCCGCTCAGCGTGACACGGGAAAGTGCGGCCCGAACCCGCGGCCCATCTTCGGGATGGACCAGATTGATCCGGAACTCGGGGTCCTGCATGAACTGTTCCTGTGAATACCCGAGGACGGTCCTGATTGTCTGGGTCACGAACGTGGTGGGATAGTCTTTGCAGGACAGGCAACCGTAGACCGCCGTCGCATTCAGTTCTACGGCGGCGTTGCTAGAGGGCGGTGTCAGGGTTTGGCCCATGGAAGGTCCTCTATTCCATCGGTTAACCTGCTTATTTCCTTTAGGAAAGTACTTATGTCTTGGTGGGGCGGACGACCTCGTCCGCGCCGGCCCCCTGGTCCGGCTCGGGAGCGCGATCAGTTAATTTCGGGTCGTTTGGACCTTAGGGGCGGAAAGGTACCCGCTAATGAGGTCCTTTTTCACGTCGTTAACCACGAGTTCGTAGGGCTGCGTCGCTTTAGACAGGAGAAACTGGACCGGCTCATTGATGGTCCGATCCTTCTTTTCGACGGTTTTATCGTCCGCGACCACGACGATCGAGTAACTATTGCGTTTTGGATCCGTTTTCTCCAGCCGCACAGTAATGTCGCCGACCTTCTGTGCCGCCTTGGATTTCGCTATCTTGAACTCGGTGTAGTTGCGCTCTCCCAGGGCCTTCAGGGCCGCGAGTTCTTTCCCGTTGGTAGCGATCAGGCCGCTCTGCACGCCTAGGTCGCCGCGGGTGCTTTTCAAATCCGCGATGGTCTTTTCGAGTTCGGATTTCGTGGCCGCCACATCTGTCTTCACGGTCCCGACCTCGTTCGAAACTTCGCCGATCCGCGTATTAGCCGCACTGGCCTCGGTCTTTACCGCGGAAACCTCGGTAGAAACCGCGGCGACCTGCTTGCCTTGCTCCTGCTGGATTTTCTCTAGTCTGGCGGCGAGCTCGTCGGCGTGCTGGGTCGCCTCAACCTTCGCCTGGCCGCTTAACTGCGCGGCTTGCGAACGGTATTTCTCCACCTGGTCTTTGAGAGAATCCACCGAACGGCGGCTGGTTTGGGTCGAAACCGTCGAAGTCTCGTTTAATTTCGCGATCTCGGCCGCGAAGGAATCGCGCGTCGTATTCAACTCGTCCCGGACTTGGCCGAGCTGATAATACAAGTACACCGACGCTCCAGCGAGGGCAAGCACGGCACCGAACAGAATCGGAATCTTGATACCCGAACCGGATCCCTCCGACGGAATGGGATGGGAATCGCTCACGTTTTGGTTCTCCTTGGGCAGCAGCATATTAGGCGACCTCTAGCATCGTATTTTAACACCTGAATTGAAGATGTATAAACCCGGTCAACGGGTTACATGTAACTTGCGGGTGTCGCAGGTTACTCTGGGGATGTGATCCACTGCCTCGGCGGGCGCGTCTTGAAGCCCGAGATTCTGGATACGCTGCCGTACGATCAGGCGCGCGCGAGCCTCACTGATCTGGTGCGCATCAATCGGCAGTGGGGAGGTCACAGCACACTTTATCGTCTCATCGCGGAAGCAAATGCTTCAGGAGATTTCAGTCTTCTGGATGTAGGGGCGGCGTCCGGCGATATGGGAGCCTGTTTGGGGCGGTGGTATCCAGACGCTCGCGTCACGTCTCTCGATCTGAACATTTCGCACCTCGCGCGTTGTGACGGCGATCGGGTCTGCGGCGACGCTTTTCGTCTGCCTTTCCAGCCGGCCGCATTCGACTTCGTCTTCTGCTCGCTGTTCCTGCATCACTTCCCCGACGACGAGGTCGTGAAGCTGCTCGCAGGCTTTGGCCAAGTTGCGCGACGAGCCGTGTTGGTGATCGATCTGGAGCGCAATCCGATCCCGTATTACTTCATACCCTGGACTCGGTGGGTCTTCGGATGGGATCCAGTGACGGTGAATGACGCGAGGATTTCTGTCGAGGCAGCGTTTCAGGCAGAGGAACTAGAACAGTTAGCGAAACGCGCGGGCCTCAAGGACCCGCGCGCTCGCGTATATTATCCCGGTTTCCGAATCGCGATGATTGCGGAGACCTAGGCCTTCTTCAAAGCGTCGGCCATGCTGTTGAGAGCGGCTTGAAGGGTCTGGCGCGAGGTCGCGATATTCATACGCATATGATTCGCTCCGCCCAAGCCGTAGGTGTTTCCACCGTTGAGGGCGCAACCCGCGTTCTTCGCTAACCAACGCTCAACGATGGTCTCTGGCGGAACCGGTCGCCCAGCGCCTCGACCGCCGGCCATCATTTGCTTCTTGGTCATTTCTTCGGCCTCTTGCTTTGCGCCGATCTTCTCGGCCAGGCCCGTGACGTCTACCCAGGTCAGATAGGTCCCTTCCGGCTTCGCGCCGACTTTCATCAGTGGCCCCATTTTCCCAGCCTTGAAGAACGCCTGGACCATATCGTGGTTGCCATCGATGTATTCCACGCACTGATTCAGCCAGTCCTCGCCGTCGGAATATGCCGCCTTGCTGGCAATCATACCCAGCGTGGAAAGATCCGCACGGTTCATCGTCCTCACGCCGTCGGCAAAGTCCGGGTTGGTCGTAAAATACCAGGCGCACTTCATTGCGGCCAAGCCGAATGATTTGCTCGCCGCCTTAAACGTGATGCTGTTGTTGACCACGTCACGATTCTCAAGCGTGCTGAACGGCGTGTACTTTATACCCTTGTTCATGAAGTCGCAGTGAATTTCGTCGGACAGCACGAGCACGCGCTTCTTGAGGCAAATTTCGCCGATCCGGGTCAGATCCTCGCGGCTCCAGGCATTGCCTGTCGGGTTCTGCGGATTGCAGAGAATCATCACGTTGGTATCGTGTGTGATCTGGCGTTCGAAATCATCGAAATCGACCGAATACTTGCCGTTCGAATACTTCATCAGGTATTCGTTCGGCTTCAGACCCGTATAGGTCAGGTCTCCGTAGAAGCCGTTGTAGGTCGGCGTCATCAAGAGGACCTTGCTGGCGGGAGGCGCGAATGCCCTCAGCGCCGCAATCAGACCCGGGTGGACGCCAGTGGTAATGCCGACCATCTCAGGCTTGACATCGATGCCGTAGCGTTTCTTGTTCCAGGCTACGATGCCCTTCACGAATGTGTCCGGCATCGTCAAGTAGCCCCAGTTCTCGTGCTTAATCCGGTCCTCAAGAGCCTTGGTGATGGCCGGCGCGCACCTGAAATCCATGTCCGCGATGCCCATTCCGGCAACCAGACGGTCAATGTTATTGGTCTTCAGCGCCGCGTCCCATTTCGTGGAATCGGTACCGAAGCGATTTAAAGGAGTATCGAAATCGTACTTTCGACCTCCTGATACTGCACTATCGGCCGCCAGTGCTAGTGAGGCGCCCGTTCCAACTGCGCCCACGAGTGCGGTTAGCTGGGCGTTCCTCAAAAAGAACGACCGTCGATTTAGCCCTTGACTCTCTGACATGCGTTTCTCCTATGCCCTAACTTGGGGTCCGTACAGACCTCGCAAAACCCTCATGCGGGAATTCTGCTTTCAAATTCCCGATTGCCAAATAGTATACGCCTAATTTGCGCCGGTGGAAAGGCCCTGGGTATAATCTGCCATGGGAGGAGAATGAGTAAAGAAGACAGCATTGAAGTCACCGGAACCGTAGTCGAGAAATTCCCAAGCGGTCTGTTCAGTGTGCAACTGGATCAGGAACGCACGGTCCTCGCCCACCTTGCCGGAAAGTTGCGCCGGAACCGGATTCGCGTGCTCGCTGGGGACCGGGTCACGTTGGAGCTCTCACCCTACGACCTGACTAAAGGGCGCATCACCTACCGCCACAAGTAAAGATCACTTCCAACCGGAACACGCGTGACACGAGTTCTCTTCATTTTCGGCACGCGGCCCGAGGCCATCAAGCTCGCGCCCGTGATACGTCACCTGCGCCGGCATCCACAGGATTTTGAGCCGCGCGTAGTGGTCACGGCGCAGCACCGGGAACTGCTCGACCAGGTACTGTCCGCATTTTCCATTCAGCCAGACCTCGATCTGGATCTCATGCAGCCGGGCCAAAGCCTGTTTCAATCCACGTCACGCATTATCGCCGCGCTCGAACAAGTCTTTGCAACGCAAAGCCCGGACTGTGTTTTGGTCCAGGGCGATACTACGACTGCGTTCTGCGGCGCACTCGCGGGATTCTACGCCGATGTTCCGGTTGCCCACGTGGAAGCGGGTCTGCGCACCGGCGATCCTCGCCAACCTTTTCCCGAAGAGATGAACCGCGTGCTGGTCTCGTCACTCGCCACGCTCCATTTCGCCCCGACGGAATGGGCTGCCGGCAACTTGCGCCGGGAAGGCGTACCACCGGATCGCATCTTAGTCACCGGAAATACAGCCATCGACGCGGTGCTCGAAGTACGGGACGCGCTCGCCAGCGGCGAGCTAGATTCCAAGGGGCTACCGGCGCTCGACCCGCGGAAGAAACTGATTCTGGTGACGGCTCATCGGCGCGAAAGCTTTGGTGACGGATTCCAGCGGATCTGCGAAGCGCTGCGGAGCCTGGCCGAGCGTGATGATGTCGAGATCGTCTATCCGGTTCATCCCAATCCGAATGTGCGGGCGGCGGTGAACCGCTATCTTGGCACGACCGATAACGTCCGCCTGATTCAGCCGCTCGATTACGTTTCCTTCGTCGACCTGATGCGGCGTGCTCACGTATTGTTGACCGATTCGGGAGGCATTCAAGAGGAGGGTCCGTCGCTCGGCAAGCCAGTCTTGGTCATGCGCGACAAGACGGAGCGCCCGGAAGCAGTGGAGGCGGGGACGGCGCGCCTGGTCGGTACGGATCCCTACCGGATCGTCTCCGAAACGTCACTCCTGCTCGATGACGCGGCCGAATACGCCCGCCGGTCACGCATCCATAATCCGTACGGTGACGGCTACGCCAGCGCCCGGATTGCTGGCGCGCTGCGCTCCCGTTTCGCGAATCTGTCCCTCGAAACCTGCTGATCCTCAACGCTATAGCTCCTCCCGGACGGAGAAGATCCGGCGTTAGCGGCCTATAATCGTCGCCGTGAAGGGGGTGGCGTATTGCGTACTCCGCCGGTCTCGACGAGGTCACGACGCCCAGGTTCAGGCGGAGGGGATTTGTTGCGCGAACTCGCCAGCCGAGTGGTTGGGCAGTCGCACGCCATGGGTCAGATCGTTCCGTATGTGCAAATGCACCAAGCCGGTCTCGCGCCGGAGGGCCGGCCTGTGGGCGTGTTCCTCCTGCTCGGACCCACAGGCACCGGAAAGACCCGAACGGTCGAGGCTTTGGCCGAGGTCCTTCACGGAAGTCAAAGAAATCTGCTGCGAGTGGATTGCGGCGAGTTCCAGATGGAGCATGAGGTCGCGAAACTCATTGGCGCGCCCCCAGGCTATCTGGGCCATCGCGAAACGCAGCCGTTGCTGACCCAGCAGAAGCTGGGTGCGGTAACAAGTGAGAACTGCAATCTCTCCCTGGTTCTTTTCGACGAGATCGAAAAAGCCGCCCCCAGTATGACCCGCCTCTTGCTCGCCATTCTGGATAAGGCAATTCTCCGGTTGGGCGACAACTCCAGCGTGAATTTTGAGCGCACCCTGATTTTTCTCACCAGCAACCTGGGCGCCCGCAGCATGCGCAAGGAAATCCATCCGGACTTCGGGTTCGAAGCAATGTTGCCCACGGAACGCGGTCACATTGCCAAGAAACTGGAGAGCATCGGCGCGAGCGCTGTTCGGCGGAAGTTCTCCCCGGAATTTGTCAATCGCCTGGACGGGATTATTACTTATCTGCCCCTGAATGCCACGTCGCTGGCGGCGATCGTGGATCACCAGATTTTAGAGCTGGAGCGGCATATCGAGAATCGCCTGGCAGAGCGTGCGTTCGTGTTGGAGGTCGGCTCTCCCGCGCGCCGCTTTCTGCTCGAAAAAGGCACCAGTGATGAATACGGCGCGCGGGAATTGAAGCGCACCATTCTGCGTCAGTTGACACAGCCTCTGGCCGCCCTGGTTGCGGACGGCGCGATTGACCCCGGCTCGATCGTGCGGGCCGAGCTTACCATCGATGGCGAAGGGCTCGCGCTCGTCATTGACGACTGATCTGTGCAATTATCGTAAACGTCCTTGGGGGTGAAAAGGAGCGCGATGGCACTGACGGTCCGAACCGTGGAGTACTTCTATACCAGAGTGGAAGACGAGCCGGGCAAAGCCTACGACATGCTTGCCCAACTGGCCTCGGAAGAGATTAACCTGCTGGCCTTCAGCGCCGTTCCGTATGGGCCGAATCATGTCGAGCTGACCATCTTCCCGGAAAGCAGCGCAGCTCTGCTTCGTGCCGCCGAACATCTCGGCTGGACCCTGTCCGGCCCGCAACACGCCTGCCTGGTTCAAGGAGACGACAAATTGGGGGCGCTGGCGGAGATTCAGAGGAAGCTGATCGCCGCACGAGTGAATGTCTATGCTTCAAGCGGAGTGACGGATGGCCGGGGCCATTTCGGCTACGTCATCTACGTGAAAGAGGCGGACTATCAAACCGCCTCCAATGCGCTGGCGGTGCCTTAGTCCACAAGGACGCCAGCATTGCCGCTGTGGCCGCGAGCCAAACGCCGAGCGCCGTCAGCGTGGCGCCATCCGGCTCCGTGATGGATTGACCCCGCATCGCTTGCCAGAACAGAATTCCAGTGAAGGTGAGGTAGCTGGCCGCGATCGCAAATACCCACTCGCGACGGCGCCCAAAGACCCAGGCCAGAAACGGGATGACTTGCACCCCGTGCAGCCCGAAGAAATGGGGCACGCGCAGGTCTCCGTGCAAGGTACTCCAACCCACGCCGGGCAATCCAGGTCCGCCATCCGGCGCGCCGACGGTATGAGCGCCCACTATGGTAGCAGTATGGTTGACCCGCGCCGCCTCAGCCTGTTCAGGCGTCATTCGAATCATCATGCCGCCCGCCGCCGATCCCAGAACGGTGACGAGCATCCCTAGCCGCACGGCCCAGCCCCAAGTCACGTCATCGAACCTCTGCCGGAATAGCGCCGCCAGAATTCCAACGCTGGCCAGCCAAAGCACGCCGATGGCTGTCCCCATAATTCCGAACAGAACCAGATCTTCTGTTGTGGCGGCGTTGAAATGGCTGGTGGTGCCGCGCCAGGCCTGCACATCAATGATGGCGACCTCCAGAATCAAAACGCTCGCGATCACCCAGCCCATGGCGCGCACGAATCGCCGCCAGACGGAGATGTATTGAAACATCCAAGCCAGCGTCGCGCTGTAGATCGCCGTGGAAATCGCGAATTTCGCGGGCTTCAGCCAGGCTGGGAAACCGGTGATTTCCCGCGGATCTAGAAATATACCCGCGGCGGAGGCGACAAACGCCGCCAGCATCAGGACGCTGGTAGCCGCGAGCGGGGCACTGTTCGCCCAAGCAGCTCTCCACCCGAACAGGGCTCGATCGCGCGTGAACATCAGGCATCCATTCTAGCCGACACGCCGCCGACTACACTTGAAAGACACCATCCTTAATAATCAATGGAACTGAAATAATCGATGGAACTGAGCTTCGGCAAAGGTGCGCTGGTTCTGCTGTTGATCGCCGCTGTGGTGGCGATGCTGACGCGCCGTCTGCGGCTTCCTTACAGCGTCGGATTGGTGACCGCCGGCATGGTGCTCGCGCTCCTACCTTTTGCTCCGCGGATCAGCTTTACCAAAGAACTGATTTTCGCGGGACTCCTTCCGCCCTTGATCTTCGAAGCGGCGTTCTTTCTTCGTTGGAACGAGCTGCGCCGCGATCTGGTGATGATCCTGGTTCTAGCCACCGCTGGAGTATTGCTCTCCGCTGGCATCACCGCTGCGGGGATGCACTTTATCGCGCACTGGCAGTGGATCAGCGCCGCGATCTTCGGAACGTTGATCGCCGCCACGGACCCTGTTTCCGTGATCGCGACTTTCCGCGAAGCCGGGGCTCACGGCCGTCTGCGTTTGCTGGTGGAATCGGAGAGCTTGTTTAACGACGGTACGGCCGCCGTGGCCCTGGGCGTGGCGGTGACGCTCGCTTCGGGGGAACGTTTTTCCGCGCTCGGT
>JBEKBK010000259.1:0-11379 GCA_050015435.1 Bryobacteraceae bacterium | reverse complement strand
AAGCAGCGCTTGATCCGATTTCTCAGAGAGCATTTTTGATCGAGCCGCCTACGAGACAGTCTCCCATTTGATGAAATCGGGGGGCGCGAAAACCTGCGTCCCGCGCGGTCCGATCGTCGCCCACTATGGCGCGGCGCAGTTTGGGCCAGCTGCGAAGGCTCGGTGGCGGTGAGTGGCCCCAACCCGTGCTCGAACTGGTTTCCAACGATTCGTACCGTATTGTGCTTTTGTCAGAGTTACACACGGCCAATTTATCTTGGGGGCTGTCGAACAGCCTTCTGGTGCTTGCGATAACGGGGCGTTTTGGTTCGGATTGGCCGTCTTCAATGGAGGGTTTCAGGTGGGGCCGTCAATCTTGATTGGTTAAAACTTAGTCGTATCCAGACAGCCGGACTCTGAGCTTGAACCGTCCCATCTCGCAAGCATCGATCCATCGACTCCAAGCGGAATGGGGCAAATCATTGGGTTACGAGGTGGGACCAAACTTGGCCATCAAATGGAACCAGGCCGCGCTGGCGAGAACATGCGCTCTACCCCAGATCGGAGATAAATTTGGCAACGACTCGCAGAGCGCTAGGACTTGTGAACAGCAGGCTGTGCCGCAACGTCGTCAGCGCCCTCCTCCACCCTAATTCACGGGCTATAGCTTTCAAAGCGAAGGGCTGCACTGTCGCAGGGTAATCGTGGGGCGGCCTTAGGCTAATGCTCTGCTGGATAAACCAGCCTCGCTTCCACTCTTCTATCCCAAAGCCCAATGGAGTCGCTGCAATCAGAAGGTCGAGAAGATTAGCAACTACTGTGCTCATTATAACGGCGGCGACAATAGCGAACCATATGCCAATCACCCAGAGCGCCAGAGACTCCACTGCGGGCATGGTATGAACATTCCTGGAAGCCCACACGCCTATGAGGAGCAGTGGTGCGATAAAACCCAGAATAAGTTCAACTAGGGAATAGAAACAGGAGAAAACGAATGAAGGCACTCGAAGGAAAGATCTGACCCCCGACAAAACGCCGAGCCAGAGCCCTGGCTCATCCGAAGTGACAAAAAGACAACAAATCTTCCTGGGCTTGCCGATGCCTTGCAGCGATCGAATTGTTCGCGCGGCCCGGTCAACCGCCGAACGTAGCCACCGTAAGAAACCAACTAAGGCACACGATGATGCGACTGCAAGCAAAAGAACGGAGGGAAAGGACGGAGCCTCACGATTTGCCGGGAGTGCCGCCAGAGCGACGACAAAAGCGAGCATGGCGAAAATCACGATGAGCCAAAGAGGGCGTTTAAAAAAGAAGGCCAAGATCTCGGCAGTTGTCGTCGCCCCCACACCGAGGTCAAGAGTTCTTAGGAATGGTGCACCGACAGATACGACGCCGGCTATCTGTGACGCCACGCCATTGTCCGCAAAAGCGTGCAAGGCAACATTGACACCGTGACTATGTGCAATTACGACGTGGACATGTTCGGGATACTTGTAAATGGCTGAACGAAGGAACGACGCGAGTTCCTTTCCGGCCTCCACTCGGGCAGTATTGCTGTTCCTTCCGCTCCACTGGAATCTCAGGAAGCCAATCTCGCACTGGATTTGTTGTCGAACATACTGCCGTAGCGCGGACTTCGGTCGAGTGAATGGCGAATTCCTGCCCCAGGTGCCGTGCACGAGCGTAATGATTAGCGGGTGTGCCATGCTTTCTGTTATTTTGGGACGCGCACGCCGAACGGTCAAGCCCACGCGGGGCAATTCGGATGCGGCACTTGTCGTTCCGGTCGGATATCGCCGCCCAGCATAACACGCCACTTGCCACCGCGCTCGCTAAACCATCATCCAGGCCGACTCGCGTTCGGGCTTGCCGGTCGACTGGTCAGCCGCGTGTCCACCACCAGCCCGCTTACGATTCTCCATCAACACGTGCGCCATGAAGCTCAGCTTCGATTCGCTGCCGCGCGACTTCACAACCGCGCATCCGGACCCGTCGTTGAGCGATGCGTGTCATTGCGCCTCACCTCGCTGTGAAAGTTACCCTCGGATGGCGGCACCCACCGCTTCCTTCGTCGGGCGGCGGCGCGTCTTGTCCTCCTTGCGTTGAAAACTTTTCTGCCCGGCCCAGGCTTCAATCAGAGTGCCATCCACCGTGAAGTGATCGGCTGAGAGCAGCTGCTCCGCCCGCGCGTGTTTCAAGACTTGTTCGGAGAAGCCATCGGCACTTCGCTTTTCAACAGCCGCTCCCTGCCGAGAGCAAGGATAACTGGCGCCCAGTGCCGACGTTGCCGCGCAGCCCAGTTCATGATAATCGTATTCATCGACGTACGGATCGCAGAGGTTTAGGGCTGATTTTTACGATTCTCAGTCAACCTCCACTCTCGGCCGCGATTACTCGCACTCGCGGATCGATATGCTGCCGCCGTGGGATCCTATAGGAAGGCCAACACGAATTTTAAGGACCTGAGTGGTGCGGATTTCCAGCAGGCCTGGGATGCATCCGTAGTCTGCTCCAAACTCGGGAGCGAGCTAGGCAACTGTTGGTGGAGCATGACCCAGCCCACGTTGCGCAGGTCGCATCCAGCACATCTGAAGCCGCGCCGTTCAAGAGGTAAATCGTGGTCGCGCTGCTTGATCGGCCGCTCCAAGCGATGAGCCTGGCATCTGCGTCGCCTGCCCGAACTGTGGCGAGGTCAAAGTCGACTGGAGGCCCGAAATTAGGGTGGTTAAACACGTTGAACAGGTCCACTCGCGGCCTGCAGGAAAAGCCTCTCGTGGAGCTTGAAATGCCGCCGCGCACAGTTAGGTCGAGCTCTCCTCCGACGAATCCGTTCAGAGCATTTCGCGCCAAATTTCCCTGCAATTCGATCCAGTTGGCGCCGCTGAAGGCCGGCATTGATCTCCCACCCTACGCCACGTTCGGATTCAGAATCCACACGGGCACTCCGGAAACCAGATTCGGGCGCTTCACGATGTGACTTCACGATAGCGCTCCGGCGAAATGGATCAGCGCCCATGACCACCACGGGCTGGCAGAAGCACACCGTTAGTTGTTTTGTGGATGAGCTTTAGTATCATCTTTCTTCAACGGGCTGGAGTCAGGTTTCACCTGTACCTTGCAGCACCGCATTCCGCTTCCACCGCATGTTAACGACACAAGATCTGCTTTCGGTATTCGAATGGCGTTCTGTGGAGGAATAGAGTATTGTCCGTCTTTCTGTAGCCTCACACGACATTCTGGCGTTCCCGACTCTGCGACTGCTGCACAAATCAATAACGTTCCCTTCGTCAACGATTGGATTTCGCCGTGGTCGGGGATTGCCGGCTGGTTATTCCAGCTCACCATAAATTCCGGTTCGGGCGAAGGTCGGCATTCAGGTTGGGCGTTGGCACAAACGACCGACAGGGAGAGCGTAAATGCCAGATACAGAAACGGTCTTTTCATGCGAGCAATCCTAGCATGTCTTGTTCCCATGAGCACGGCGGCTCCGCCCGTCGTTCCTGAATCGCCGACGGCGGAGGTTAGTTAGTAGATGATGGACATCACCACAAATTTGCTTGGCCGAAAAGGCACAACGGTAGAAGCGCGTCTATTCCGTCCCTCCGATCCCGTCCTCCGGCCAGACCCGTTCGACGATGGCCGGTTCATCTTTGAGCTGAAGCACGACGGGTTCCGCGCGCTCGCACACGTCTCGCCGGATGGCTGCCAGCTCGTGTCCCGCCAGCGGAACGCTTATAAGAGTTTCAAGGCGCTCTGCGAGTCGCTCGCGACGCTCGTCCGCTCAGCCGTCTTGGACGGCGAGATCGTTGTGCTGGATGGGACCTTCGCAACTCGCCTACGCCCCGCACCGGGCTGAAGTGACCAACCTTCTCCCTCCCAAAAGCAGCGCGCAAGCCCCGCGCAGCCCTCCCGACAGGCCGTGCTAGATTGAGGGTTTCCGACTGCGCGCCGTTCCTGGCGCAAGCCGGTTTCCGTGCATGGCTAGGCCTCGCTCAAGCTCGATCGGCCTGCTTACTGGAATCTTGTGCCTGGCTCCGGGAAGCCCCGCGCAGCTGACCACGGGAACGTTGGAAGGGTTCGTGGAGCAGCGTTCGGGGCAGCCCGCTGCTTCAATTCGTCTGGAGATCGAAGGTCCCCTGGGTCGAGTCCTGCCGCTGACCGTTAACACTCAGGGTCGGTTTACCGCCGTTCTACCCTACGGCGTCTACACCGTTCGCGCCCCAACTCTGCAAGCTGCCTGCCGCGCTCGTATCCGGCCGCTCGCAACCACGCGCTGCGCTTTGCGACCCGGCGAGAATCAAAGCGCGGACGTGGACGCGCTGCCGCCGTTCAGCGCCAACAACCTCGCGCAACTGCTGCTGCTCGAAGCGCCGGGCGCGTCGGTGTACCCGCTCGATTTCGCGAGCCTCGGAAGCACTCGGCTCCCGCTAATCGCCAGCCAATCTGCAGCGGAGTGGTCCGGCACCAGCTTCCGTCTCAATGGCCTGGACGCCACCGATTCCTATCAGCCAGGCACACCGGTGGTCCTGGACGACTTGGCTGCCGTGGATTCCGTCGCGGTCCACGAAGCCTACGCCGCCGGAACGGTTTCACTGGATGCGTACGATGCCGGAGTGTTTCTGCGCGGCCCGGCGAACTCCTGGCATTTCGGGCTCGCAACCCAGAATACTGGCGCCGCACTCGCCGGCAGTAATCTGCCTGCGCAGTCGGACCGGGGAAGCGTCGAACGGCCAGATGAATTCCACTGGTTTACGCGAGAATCCGCGGAGCTCGACGGGGTTTTCGGCCGCTGGGCCGATATCGCCGCAACGGCCACCGGACAGTGGGCGTCGCAGACTGATCCAGAACGGCCGGCCGGCACTTCAATCGGCAGCCGCATGCTGTTCGCCAACGTGCGCGGCCGGGCCCGGCTCAGCGCGCGCGATCAGATGGACGCGCTCTACAGCGGATCGCGTGTGGATCTATCGACCGGCGGCTGGCCCGCCGGCATGGAAGCGTTTCTCGCCAGTCCGCTCATGCCGTCCTTCTATGGCGTCAGCGGTTTTGAGAACCAGCGGGAGGTCGATCACTTCGACCTGATCCAGACCGGGTGGACGCATCAATTCGACGGCGCGCGCGTGTTCGAATTTCGTTACGGCTACTCCACCGCGCACCTGGACACCGCGCCGGTTGGCGCAACGGATGTTCCGAGCACCATCGATCTGCTCGACCCGGCCCCGGTGGATGCGCCGTTCTCTAACTTCGCGGTTCGCACGCGACACGAATTCGACGCGGTGTACCAGGCCGGAGCCCGCTTCGCGGGGGTGACCCATCGGCTCGCGCTCGGCGGCGATTGGGAAGCGTCGCAGCCGCGCAATCGTTTTCAATCGCCCATCAGTGAGGATACGATCACGGTGGCGGGTCAGCCGGCGTTCCTGGTGCGCCTCAACACGCCTGCGGACACGCGCGCTCACATCGATGCGGTCACGCCGAATGCGCACGACGTGATTCAGCTTGCGTATGGCGTCACGTTGGACCTCGCCTTTGTCCTGGACACTGCGCGAGGTGCCGTTGCAGGGCAGCCCACCGCGATTTCCTGGACCAGTCCGTCTCCGCGCGTGGGCATCGCCGTACCGGTTCCCGGATTCTCGCGCCTGGTTGTGCGAGGCGACTACGCGCGCACCTATTCCCGCCTGACCGGCCGGCTCTTGGATTTCGCGGATCCATCGGCTTTGAGCGGCCTGGTGTACGGCGCGCAGACGGGACAGCTCATGGAGCGCTTTGGGGGCGCCTACTCAACGATCGCGCCGGACCTGAAGCGCCCCTATGCCGACGAGTTTCACGTTTCCCTCAAGCTGGACCTTCCTCATCGAAGCGCGTTTTCGCTCGACCTGCTGCGCCGCGATGAGAAGCAGCGCCTTGCAGCCGTGGACATGGGCGTTCCGGCCACAGCTTACCAAGCGGTTACCATCCAGGAGCCCGACCCGTTCGGCGGCCAATCCCTGACCGTGTATGCGCAGGATCCAGTCACGTTGGGACATGATCAGTACCTGCTGACGAATCCCGCGGGTCTGCGCGAGTTGAGCGAGGCCCTTACCGCGACTGCTAGCACGCATCAGCTATATACCGACTTTCGCGCTTCGTTCAGCGCGGAAAAATCGTTTGGGCCCACGAATCCGGGCAATTCGCCGTGGGTCAACGATCCGGGAGTGATCGGCGCTCTGTACAGCGACGCCAACACGCTGATCTATGCGACCGGACATCCCTTCATGGATCGCGCCTTCCTGGGCAAGTTTCAAACCGTAACCATGGCGCCGAAATGGATGGGCGGTGTTCAGCTTTCGAACGCGATCAATTACCTGGATGGGTTGCCGTTCGCGCGTGAATTGCTGGTCACGGGTTTGCCGCAAGGCCCGTTCCTGGTGGACGCGACCATCCGCGGCAGCCCCGAGGGCGGGACCCGGGCTCAGCACGTTCTCAATTGGAATCTGCGAGCCAGCCGCGATTTCGACGTGGGGTGGGGACGACTTACGCTCGCGGCTGATGTGCTGAACGTGCTCAACAACGGCGACAAAATTGTCGAAAGCGATCTAAGCGGCCCACAGTTTAACGAACGCCCCGCGGTGGCGATCCCTCCGCCACGCACTCTGCGGCTCAGCGCACGTTGGAGCTTTTGAACGGCGACCGGGCAGTCCGAGCTGACTCTGAGCGCCGTCACAGAATCGAGCGGTCATAGAGCCGTTTTCTGAACCCGGCCAGCTTCCCGACGATGCAGGTGAAACAAAGTGAATGGAAATGTAATTCCAGAGTTTTTGACATGGCAGTCACGCTCAGAAACTGTGATGACACGGTCCGGTCACATCACACCCAAAGTTGACGCTTTTGCCTCCCTGCCTCAGCGGTCCCCGGCGGGCGGCCCGCCCGTAGTCTATGGTCGCGTCATTTTAGCGAAATAACGTCGAGGACGCCTCACAAGCAATGGGACTGCAATCCGCGAATGACGGGCTTCGATTCCAGGGACTCTTGTCGGAGGCGATTTCGGACAACCGTCGCGGCAACGCGGCTGGCTCGTGGAAACAGTCTTCGAGGAAGGATCACGTGGTTCTGCCACTGTTTCGCTTCTGGCATTTTCCACTGGCACGAGCGCGGCCGATAAAATACGAAGGGCGTCCTCGCGTGACGACGCCCTATGTGTTCCGAATCGGTCTTGTTTAGGGTGCGGACGGAACCTTTGGCTTAGCCGCGGCTCCTGCGGCGGGTTTCGGCGTGAGCCTTGCGGACGGCTCAGGCGATGCCCAGTATTGGGGATCGGCGTCGATCCAGGATTTCTCAACGTAGCTCCATTCCGGATTTACCATCCAGAGGTTGTCCTCGACGCTGGCCACGCTCTCCTCGGAAAGTTTGTTCATCCGGCCCCTTCCTTCGTCGCCCAGCGCGGCGTCGAAATCCTTCTTATGCGCCAAGTCTGTGTCCGCTTCCTTGAGGGACTTCATCGGCACTAGCCTTCCGGATATCGGCAAAATCTACAGCCACAATGTCGTCCCATTACATTTTGTCATCCGGTAAAAGCCGACGCCCAGGGCGAGGTTCTTCGGGAGAGATGACCGGGAGGCCTAATAATTGCAGTCCCTTAGAAGACAAGGTGCTATTCGGTGGAATCTGGTAGTCGGTTTGCTCACTAAGGGTATGCAAGTGCCGGGTCCAGTTTGCTTCGAATGCCAGCAAGGGCTTTCCGCACTTCAACGGATGCGGTTCAAGTACTTCTGTTCAGAAAAGCACAAGACCGATTGGACGCAGGAGTTTAACGTCCTCGGGGTGGAGCGTTTGCAGGACGCCCGGGTGCGGATGGAGATGGAAGCTCCTCAGGCGCGCTTTACGCCGGCTCCTCAAGTTGCCGTTGCGCCCAGCGGTTTAGGCGCGGAGCGGAGAAGCGCAGCTCGTGTGGATCTGGACGCTCCGTTGCGCGTCACCGTACTGAATGGAGACAACGCCGCCCACTCCGGACAATTCGTGAACGCTTCGGCTAAGGGTATGAAGATCACGATGGGGATTGAGCTCCGCTTAAGCACGCGAATCCGGGTGGACTGTGGCGACCACTCAATTATCGGGGAAGTGCGGCGCTGCCAGGCGGGCGCAGCAGGATACGTGCTTGGGATCGAGACCATCGAGTGGACCGACAGACGCGAATAATCTCGCCCCACGAGCACTCTTGGCGACCTGTACGGAACGTCCAATTCAACCCGGTTGCCGCTGCTTCCCTGGCATCCGACGAATAGCACCCCCACCGCGCGGGGTTGACCAACTTCAAGACTTTAGCGCACCGCGCTGATCCCACGCCGGATGATCAGCTTCCCACTGCTGGCAGCCGTATACGGCGTCTGCAAGTCTTACAGTACCGGCGCGCTGGGCGGCGCGACGAAGTAGAAGCACAATGGTCGCCGTTGGGGCATGCATTGCTCACCGCCCGACTTCATTGTAAGAGGGCTGTACGGGAAGAACCGGAGTACTACCGGCGACGGCAAAGTAATCTCCCACGAGTTCCAGCGCGCGGTATTTTGTGGGCGCTAGCAGGTAGACGCTCTCAGTACTGTGTAAGGTGACTTCATACAGGTTCATGTACTCCCTCCGCTCTGGTCCGCAGCCAAGTAAATAACACACATTGTTTGCATGAGTGCGGTGATTTTCCGAGTGCCAATGGAGCACGCTGCCACCACTGTCGAGGTGCGAGGATAGTACAGATGCAAGGGAAGGGTCTCAATATCGTACTGTGGATTACACAGTGGCTGCTCGCAACGCTTTTTCTTTTCGCCGGCGGATTCAAGTTGGTCCTGCCCGCGATAGAGATGCAGAAGCAGTCGACGCTTCCTGTTTCGTTTCTGAGATTCATCGGCGTGGCGGAGGTGTTCGGCGGCCTGGGACTAATCCTGCCAGGACTTCTGCGCATCCGCGTCGGGCTGACGCCGCTTGCGGCTGTCGCCCTTGTGATCATCATGATCGGTGCGACGGTTACAACGATCGGGTCCCGCAATATCGGACAGGCGCCTTTGCCTATAGTGACCGGCGTCCTGTTAGTGTGGATCGCATACGCACGTTTGTGGCTGGCTCCGCTGCGGGGACGTGCCTAGAGAGGCGGTTTCCTTCGAGTGCGGCCCGTTCTTGCGACGTGCAGGCCGCCAAGTGCGTACCGCACGTTAATTCACGGGGCGCTGGGCGGCCTGACTGCGAAGCGCGCGTCGCCCGGTTAAGATACGCCCCGCATCGCGGCTGGAACGGCGCGGACGGCGCAAGGGCGCGCCGCAGGGCGCGGCAACGCGGACCCTTGTGGCGGAGCACCGTTCCAGTAAGTCTTCCAAGTGACGGGCGGTTACGATATATGGTCATGTGACCCCGTATGGTCACAGGAAAGCACCACGAACAGGCTGGCAGCAGAAAATCGACCGCTCATTTCGTCCGTTTCACCGCATTCACCAGGCCCGGATAAGGGTTCACGGCTTTCCCCTTCCACCATGCTTTTTCCGGCTCCAACTCGAAGATCGCGAAATGCAGGTGCGGTGTGCGCGAATCCGCATTTCCGGTCGATCCCACAAAACCAATGACATCCCCGCGCTTGACCCGCATTCCCTCCTGCAAGCCTTGACGATACTGGTCCAAGTGCGCGTAGTAGTAGCAATACACTTCCATTTCGTCGAACTGGTATATGGTGTTGCCGCCCGGTTTGCTGAGGAACAGTTTGCGGACCGTTCCGGATACCACGGCAAGCACGGGTGTCCCTCTCGGCGCCGGAATGTCGATCGCCTCATGCCGATGTCCGTTGTGAACCTCTTCGAAGGAGTCGCGAAGTTCCGCGAGGGTGAGTCCGCGGATGGGCGGAGCCATTTCGAGAATGGAAGAAGTCGCGCCCACCGCGAGACACATCGCGAAAAGCGCGGCAATCGAAACGCGGAGCCTCAACCTTATTCCTCCAGAACCACCGGTGTGCCCCGTCGAACCATGTGTGACAGATCAACTGCGTCCCAGTTCGTCAGCCGGACACACCCAGCCGATTCTCCGTGCCGGATATGCCCGGGGTCCGGCGTCCCGTGGATTCCATAATGTTCTTTCGAGAGGCCCATCCACACTGTGCCGGCGGGGCCCTTCGGCCCGGGCGGCAGGACTGCGCTCGCTTGCTTCGGGTCTGGGTTCCAGAATAGTTCGGGATCGTAGTTGAACCACGGATAGTGCACCACGCTCGTGATCGTCCAATTCCCAATCGGCAGCGGATCGTGGATGTCGCCGATGGTGGCCGGATACTGCGCCAGCTCCCTGTCCCCGGCTCCGTAGGCGATTACCGTGCGTTTTGATTTGGACACCACTACGCGTGACGCCGGACGCACAGCGGCGGTCCGCACGTTCGGTACGGTGATTCGCACTCCCGCCGTGTCCAGTTTCCTGCCGGGATTCAACTCCGCCAGCAACTTCGGCGAACAATGAAACTTCTCGCCCAGTCCCTGTTCCGGCGTTTCGAAGCCAAGCCACTTCATCTTCGCCTTTTCCTGGATGTCCGTTGGTGTTGGCTCGAAAGGGCCTTTCTCATCGGCTTTGGTAATCGTGTAGGTCACTAGAAGAGGGCCGGCATCGCCATTGAGTAGCCGCCACATCTCCGCGTCAATCGTGCCGGTCGGCTTCAGACCGTGGTTTTCCTGATATCCCTTGACCGCGATCCCGAAGTCGTCGCCGTAGACGCCATCAATTTCGCCGGGCGAGAACCTGGCACGGTCCAGAAGAATCTGCGCCCGGACCACTCTCGGCCCCGTCGCTCCTGGTCCCACCGCGGCAGTCTTTGTTGAGTCCTCTATTTCGTTCCCGGCAAGAGTCCCAGTGACCGGCGCACCAGCGCGCTTGTCCACTGGATTGCCTGTGCCGCCCAGAGCCAGAATTGACGCGGTCATCGCGAGGAGATGAGTCAGATGCACACAGAGCGGCTTGCACTTTGCGGGCCGTTCCCGAATCTTGCCTAGGTTCCCCGGCCCGTGTGTTCATCGAGCACCCAGAAAACCAGGGTAGAAAAGTAGTAGAAGGGTTCCGACTACTCGTTCCCTAATCGCCTAGTCCACTTGAAAACATAACTCGTTCGGCGCGTTAAGCACACGTTTGCAGGCAGGCTGTGTGCCAAACCCCTACGCCAGTTCTCTTGAGAGAAGACCAGGAACGCGGCGACGACAGTGCTCGAATTCACCTTGCCGAAGGCGAGTGTCATGACGTCCAGTCTAGGTAATCAGGACGCTCTGCGGTTGTTGACGTCGCCGGGGTACCAGCCGGGTTGACCGGGATGGGTAGCGGTTTCGGCGAGCGCATAGGGCGTCAAATGAGGCTTATAAATCAAACCACGGTTAGATCCTTCCATGAGAAGGCCGGTCGATGTCAAGAGTTAAATTTCATTTT
>JBEKBK010000258.1:0-11391 GCA_050015435.1 Bryobacteraceae bacterium | reverse complement strand
TTTGCGAAGCGCTATCTTCGCTACTCCAACCTGTTTTACCGCAGGATTCTCAGAGTCCCCAAACGGTTGACCGCTTTCACCTTGTAGTCAACCCATCAAGATCCTGTGCATAGGGCCGGTACAAAAGTAACCTAACTCCTTACCACAGAGGTGGTTAAAGTAGTATACTCAGCCGAAGTGAAGCAAGGAAACGGGCAGGAACCTGACGGCTTTCGGCTGCGTTATTGGAAACTTGCCAAATAATTTTACTGGACGGCCTATTGTTTTTGACCGCAATGGCCGTTCTATTAGGCAGCTATGGCGTTTTGCGGGTGTTGGCCGCGTCCGGGTATCCTCATGATTACATAGAAGTCATTGAAAGGATTCACTTTTATTCCTATGTGTCCCTCACGGTCGTATTAGGTTTGGACATGCTATTCAAGGTAGTGGCTACAAAGGTCGGTGGAGGGAAGAAGTGAGAGAACGCTTTCATCAGCTATTTTTTGATGATCGGCGTTGGCGGGCGAAGATGTATGCGGTCGCATTCGCGATCTCAGTCCCGTTAGGATTGGCTTCGTTTGCCCTGGGATCTAGCGACAATGAAGCTGTCGCGTTGATCTCTTTATCGGCCACCACAGTCGTTCTGATCTGGATCTACCTCTACTGTTCTCGTTTATCCAGACCGGCTCATGTAAATGTCCCGCTCGTGGTCCCGCGAAGAGCAATCGTCGCCAATTTAGTCATCAGTGCCGCGGGCATCGCCGTTGGCCTAAGAACCACGCAGATTGAGGCGGCAATCATACGACGCAAATTGCAACGCTACAGTGATCCAAGAGCCATCGACAAAGAAGCTATCGAGGTGGTGACGAGCACAATTACGTACGCCAATGAAAGTAAAATAGCCCTGGATTCAAAGGTCGTCTCCTCAGTTGCTGATTCCATCATTCAAGCGGATAGAACTGGACAGAGCGATCTGGGCCCGGATGCGTATCGGGCAGTTGAAGTCCTCGCCGATACACAATCCGCGATTCAAGCGAAAACGAATCCGCAGGCGCAATCTCACCTTCAACGCGGGAACGTCTTTCCTGGGCTCTGGGGGTTCGTGGATTCGATGATAGAGATGGTTCCGATTGCTTTAGATAAGCGCATTTTTGTAAACACACTTTTTGTAAAATGTCAGGTCAGCTACGATGGTGGACCAGTCAAAATAAGTGGTACTTCATTCGAGGGCTGCACGTTCCAAGTTGTCGATACAGAACAAGGCAAAGAACTCCTCGGTTTCATCGCACACGGCAATCCGGTTAACTATTCATATCGGGCTGACGAATTACCTCCTCTTCCGCCTGACCCACGAAAGACGAAGCCACCAGTTTAGGGCAAAACGCTGGCGACGTAAGTCCTGCTTTGTTAACTGCATAATCCCCGCCAAATTAACGTCTTCACTCACTGTGATCGCTAACCAAGGCGCTGTTCCAAATGCTTCAAGCGCGCGTCGATGACCTGCTCGACGCGATAGAGTTTCTGATCCTGTCCGTCAAACCGGGCGTCGATCAAGCGGATCAGGTCGTCGAATCGGTGGTCCATTGAACTGCGCAGGTCTGACAGCCTGCTGTTGTTGATCAGGATCCCAGCTAACACAGTGAGGCTCGGAACTCCGACGCTGATCGCCGATTTGACGTCTTCACTCGTCATGTATGAGCCCATTCTAGTTGGGACCGTCACAATGACACAACCCGGCGGCCATGGACCCGGAATTTTCCAGAGAGCACCAGCCCGATCGCCTCGCTATAGATCCGGTGTTCCTCTGTCAGAATTCGGGCGGCGAGAGTTTCTGCTGTGTCATTGTCCAGGACCGGAACAACCGCCTGCTGGATGATCGGTCCTGAATCCAAGCCTTCATCCACGAAGTGAACTGTGCAACCGGAGAACTTGACGCCGTGCTCGAGAGCCTGATGCTGGGCGTCGAGGCCGGGAAATGCGGGCAACAGGGAGGGGTGAATGTTCAGAATGCGCATCGGAAATTCGCGAATGAAGTAGCCGCTCAGGATGCGCATGTAACCTGCGAGGCAAACCAACTCCACGGCGCACTTGCGTAGCTCGGCCACGAGCATTCGATCGTAAACTTCGCGATCGAGCCCTTTAGACGGCAGAACCACCGCGTTGAACCCCCGTTCGCGCGCGAGAATTATTCCGGGAGCTTCGGGCCGATTGGAGAGGACCACGGCTATGTCGGCATCCAAGTCGCCGCGCGAGACCGAGTCGGCAATCGCCAGGAAATTCGATCCGCGCCCGGAAAGAAGGATTCCGAGGCGTCTCATTTATATGTGACACGCTCGCGGCGCGTACGAATTACCGCGCCGATCCGATACCAGCGCTCACGCATTTTGTCCAGCAGCTTGGTTGCTTTCGGAAACTCGCGCGGCGACACCACGCAAACCAGGCCGATACCGAGGTTGAACGTCCTCCGCCAATCGTCGAGCGGAATCTGGCCGATCCGGCGCAGCAACTCGAACACTGGCAAAATGGGCCAAGAACCGGCGTCCACACGCGCGCCCAAGCCTTTGGGCAGGACTCGCGGGAGATTATCCGTAAGACCACCGCCGGTCACATGCACCGCGCCCTTTAAGATGCCGGCTTCATGCAACGCTCGAATCGGCTTGAGATAACTGCGGTGGAGTTTCAATAATTCGTCGGCGACTGAGGTCTTAAGTTCATCCAACTGGGTTTCCGCGGAGTGCCCGGCGACTTCAAACAACAGCTTGCGCGCCAATGAAAATCCGTTGGTATGCAGCCCCGTCGAAGGCAGGCCGAGCAGCACATCCCCGGCGCGAATGGAAGATCCGGTAATGAGATTTTTCCGCTCGACTGCTCCCACGATGAAGCCGGCGAGGTCGTATTCGCCGCCAGCATAAAACCCAGGCATCTCAGCGGTTTCTCCACCGATGAGGGCGCAGCCGTTGGCGCGGCAGCCCCGGGCGACTCCCGAAACCACTTCGGCGGCAACCCGCGCGTCGAGTTTTCCTACCGCAAAATAATCCAGGAAAAAAAGCGGCGACGCGCCCTGGACCGCGATATCGTTCACGCAGTGATTCACCAGATCTTGGCCAATGGTGGAATGGCGTCCGGTGAGAAACGCGAGCTTCAGCTTGGTGCCGACGCCATCCGCCGATGAGACGAGAACTGGGTCGCGATAGCCTTGTAAGCGGAATCCTCCGCCAAAGCTCCCGATGTCGGTGAGCACGTTCTTATTGAAGGTCCTGCGGGCCATCGTGCGGATGGAGGAAACAGCCCGGTCGGCTTCGTCGATATTCACGCCCGCGTTTTTATAGCGGATGGGTTTGGGTTGAGGCATGCGGGGAACTCTTATGATAGCCCGCTGCGATACAATTGAAGAGTCTGCCTCTGTCCCGGTGCCGTAACGCTGCCTGGCGCGGTTACGGCGGAGGGCAAACTCATGTTTGAGAATTTAAGCGACAAGCTGCAGCGGGTGTTCAAGAACCTCCGCGGCGAAGGGAAATTATCGGCGGAAAACATGGAGACCGCGCTGCGGGAGATCCGCGTCGCGTTGCTCGAGGCCGATGTACATTTCCGGGTCGCGAAACAATTCATTGAAGCGGTGAAAGAGAAGGCAATGGGTGCCGAGGTGCTCACCGCGCTCTCTCCTTCGCAGCAAGTGGTCAAGATCGTTCGGGATGAGATGGTCAAGATGCTCGGCACGCATCAAGCCAAGCTCCGCACGGCGAATGAGCCGCCTAGCGTCATGATGATCGTGGGCTTGCAGGGCTCGGGCAAGACCACTTCCACGGCGAAACTGGCCCGGTGGCTGTCTAAGAATGGCCATTCGCCGCTCATGGTTTCGGTGGACGTTTATCGTCCTGCCGCGCGAAAGCAATTGAGCGTGCTGGCGCGCGAATTGAAGCTTCCGATCTACGAAGGCACGCCGGAAGAGACCAAGCCGGCGGAACTCTCCCGGTCGGCACGTAAGGAGGCAATGCAGACCGGCCGCGATGTCCTGCTGGTCGACACGGCCGGACGACTGCACATCGATGACGATCTGATGACGGAGCTCACCGAACTTAAAGATCAACTCGCTCCGACTGAAATTCTTTTCGTCGCCGACGCGATGACCGGTCAGGACGCGGTTAAGTCCGCGGACGAATTCAACAAGCGCCTCGGAATCACGGGCACGATTCTGACTAAGATGGACGGCGACGCGCGCGGCGGCGCCGCGCTCTCGATTCGCGCGGTCACGGGTCAGCCGTTGAAATTCGTCGGTGTGGGCGAGAAGTCCGATGCGCTCGAGCCCTTCCATCCGGACCGCGTGGCGCAGCGAATTCTCGGCATGGGAGACATGCTGAGTCTGATCGAAAAGGTGGAGCAATCGATCAATTCGAAAGACGCCGAAGAGATGCAGCGCAAGCTGATCGAGGACGATTTCACGCTTGCGGATTTTCGCGATCAGATCAAACAGGTGCGCAAGTTGGGTCCATTGGAGGGCATTCTCGGCATGATGCCGCAGCTCGGGCCGCTGAAGGAACTGAAGAACGCTAAGGTCGACGAAGGTGAGATTACGCGCCTGATCGCGATTGTCGACTCCATGACCCCCAAGGAGCGCGCTAATCACATGATTATTAATGGCGCGAGAAGGCGGAGGATCGCCAAGGGGAGCGGCGCCTCGGTGCAGGAAGTGAACAACCTGCTGAAGCAGTATGCGCAAGCGCGCAAGATGATGAAGAGTTTTACCGGCGGTGGCTTTCTGGGCAAACGGCTCGGGAAGTTGAAGTTACCCCTGGGTTTTGGATCACAATAGGGAACAGGAGTTGAGGAAATAGCGATGTTGATGATTCGTTTGGCCCGGTTCGGCGCAAAGAAAAAGCCGAGTTACCGGGTGGTGGTAATCGAAAAAGAGCGCGCCCGCGACAGCCGGTCTGTCGAAGTGGTTGGCATCTATAATCCTTTGTCCAAGCCGAAAGGGGTGACGCTCAAACACGACCGGATCGCCCATTGGATGAAGAACGGCGCGCGTCCATCCGATACCGTGGCGCGCTTGCTACGCGTTTATCCCGAGCCGCCCACAACCGCTTAGGTTACAGTAACTTCGTCCCGATCTGTTAGAATCGGTCCAACAGGAGGGTGAAAACGGGTGAAGGATTTAGTGACTGAAATCGCGAAGGCGCTAGTGGATATTCCGGAAGAGGTGACGGTTCGCGAGGTAGCGGGCGAACAGGTTACCGTGCTCGAGTTGCGCGTCGCGCCCAGCGATTTGGGTAAGGTGATCGGCAAGCAGGGCAGGACGGCGCGATCGATCCGGACTCTATTGGGCGCGGCAGGAATGAAGTTGAACCGGCGATTCACGCTGGAAATATTGGAATAACGGCGGTTTTGCGCGTGAGTGAAGCAGGCTGGGTACCGGTTGGACGCCTGAAACGAACGCGCGGAAATCGTGGAGAGTTAATCGGAGAGATCTACAGTCAACAGCCCGGACGGGCGGAAAAGTTGAAAAGGGTCATGCTCGAATCGGAAGGGCGAACCAGGCTCGTCGAGGTCGAGCAATATTGGACCCACGATGGCCGTCCGGTCTTTAAGTTCTCCGGCATCGATTCGATTTCGGAAGCTGAGTTGTGGCAGGGAGCTGACATCCTGGCGCCGGAGGCGGAGCGCGTCGTACCCGAAGATGGCGAGTTTACCTACGCGGAACTCATTGGTTGCAGGCTTGTGGATTCGGGCGTAGGGCCGATAGGAGTAGTGAGTGGAGTAGAGGATTTTGGCGGTCCGGTGTTGCTGCAAGTAGAGGCGGCGGACGGCCGGGAGATTCTGGTCCCTTTTGCGCGATCGATTTGCAGGGAGATCAATGTGGCGGAGAAGATCATCCAGGTTGAATTGCCGGCGGGACTATTGGATTTACCATGATCTTCCACGTGCTGACGATTTTCCCCGAGTTTTTCAAGGGGCCGTTTGAACACGGCGTGATCCAGCGCGCGCGGCAGGCTGGGTTGCTGGAGATCCGGATTCATGACCTGCGCGCGTGGACGCACGATCCGCACCGGACCGTGGATGACCGGCCGTTTGGCGGCGGTGAGGGAATGCTGCTGAAGCCAGGGCCTATTTTTGATGCCGTCGAAGCGATCCTGCCGGTCAAAACTCCGGCGAAACGCGTGGTGCTGATGTCGGCACAGGGCCGGAAGTTCGATCAGGCGGTGGCGCGCGAGTACGCGCAGTTGCAGGAATTGCTGCTGATCTGCGGCCGCTATGAGGGTGTTGATGAGCGCGTGGCGGAGCACCTGGTGGATGAAGAGATTTCGATTGGCGATTATGTGCTGAGCGGCGGGGAACTGGCGGCCGCGATCGTGATCGATGCGGTGGCGCGGCTCCAAGCGGGGGTCCTCGGCAACGAGAACTCGAGCGTGGCGGAGTCGTTTGGCGAGGAGGGCGTGCTGGACTGCCCGCACTACACTCGTCCGGCCGATTTTCGGGGGTGGAAAGCGCCGGAGATTTTGCTCGGAGGAAACCACGAGCAGATCCGGCGGTGGCGTATTGAAGCCGCACGGGCGAAGACCGAGCGTGTCCGGCCGGATTTGCTCGAGAGAGAAAACGAAAGGGAATCAGTATGATTAACGCAGTTTTGACCAAAGTTCTAAACAAGAATCAACGGGCGACAGCTCATCCGGAGTTCCGCCCGGGCGACACGATCCGCGTCCACGTGAAGATTAGAGAAGGCGACAAAGAGCGGCTCCAGGTGTTTGAAGGAACTATGATCGCGCGCCACAATTCCGGAATGGGCGAAACCATTACCGTGCGGAAGGTCAGCTTTGGCCAAGGCGTGGAGCGTATTTTCCCATTGCACGCGCCCGTTGTGGACCATATCGACGTGGTTCGAACCGGACGGGTGCGTCGCGCCAAGCTCTACTATCTCCGCGGGTTGAAGGGCAAAGCAGCGCGTCTGCGCGAGCGCGAATAACTTATCGGGACAGATGCCCACCAGCCGCTACGAGCGCGCCGCACGACGGGCCGGCTACCGGGTCATCGCCGGGATCGATGAAGCCGGCCGTGGCGCCTTGTTCGGGCCGGTCTTTGCAGCGGCGGTGGTGCTGGATCCGGATCGTCCCATTCGCGGGCTCGACGACAGCAAGCAGCTCGCCCCGGAACGGCGGGAGGTTCTCGCGTCAAGGATTCGGGAGCGCGCCATCGCCTGGGCCTGCGGGGCGTCCGACGCGTTTGAGATCGACCACCACAATATCCTCCAAGCTGCGCGGCTGGCGATGCGGCGCGCGGTGGAGCAGATAATTCCCTGCGACTACTTACTCGTGGATGCAGTAACCGTTGACGTGGCCATCGAGCAGAAGGCGATTATTCACGGCGATGCGCTCTCATTTTCGATCGCGGCTGCGTCCATCTTGGCCAAGGTCGCCAGAGACGCAGCGCTCACCGAGTGGGATCGCGTGTTCCCTGAATACGGCTTGGCTCAGAACAAGGGATACAGCACGCCCGATCATATCGCGGCACTCGAACGCTTTGGCCCCACCAACTTGCACCGCTTCAGCTTCGAGCCGGTGCGTAACGCCAGCCGGTATCAGACCTGGATGGGGTACCCGCGCCTCAGACCATCTTCCGAACCGCCGATTGAACAGGGTGAGCTGTTTGCATGCCTCTGACGCCGGATGACTCCTTGGAGCCGGCCGCGCAGAGCCTGCCTCCGACTGAAACGCTTCCCGCCGCTGAATCGGCCCCAAGTCAGGGCATTTGGCGCAGCCGGGTGGTCCGGATCTGCCTTACGCTCTTCACCTTTGAAATCGGGGTTTTCCTAGTAATTTTCCCTTGGACGGACAGTTGGGGGTTCAATTATGTCCAGCAATTGGCCCCCGCGATCCAGGGTGTCTGGAACCATCCGTACTTTCGCGGTGCGGTGACGGGGCTTGGATTCCTGAATGTCTACCTTTCCTGCCTGGAAGTAATTCTTCTGTTCAGACGTTCTTGATGCAATCTCCTGTACGCCGTTCCAAGTCAATAGCTTAGTTCGATCTTCTCCACCGGAGCGCCCCGCCCTAAGGGAAAATCCTAGGGCCTCCCTAAGTAACTACTCATGTAACATAGGTTGTCTGCTTTAGTACGCAGCAGCTTTGGGTACTGTGAGCTTGTTTAAAAGTTAACTTGAGTGGGGAGGAAATGACAAAGTTCCGGTCTTCTCTATTGATTTGTGCTACAGTTTGCACAATATTTGTCCTAGCGCTGCCCGTGGGCGCAATGACTGTTCATGGCGCTTCCAACATTGTTTCGGGTCCGCCTCCGATCGGTGATCGAACCTTCCTGCCGTCGGGACCGCCTCCCATTGGAGACAGAACCCTGGTGCCGTCCGGTCCGCCCCCGATCGGTGATCGAGCCTTCCTGCCGTCAGGACCGCCTCCCATTGGTGACAAGGCCTTCCTGCCTTCGGGACCGCCTCCGATTGGAGACCGAAGCCTCGCACCGTCCGGACCGCCGCCGATCGGCGACTAGCGGTAGTCAATGTTTCTGTGGGCGTCGGCAAAGTGCAGACGCCCATAAATGATCGCCCTCCTTATCGACCTGCTCGGGTTTGTAGCGTCTGGCGTACTCTTCGTAGTCCTCGTCCTTCTGGTCCGTGGTCCCATCCGTAGATTCAAGCTCCTGTTTGCCTATGTAACTTGGGAGTTCCTGGCCAGCTTGGCTCTCACCATCGCCGACAAACTTTACAACGGATCTGGGACGCTAACACCGAATAGCAGCGCCAGCCAGCATCCGCAACCCGGGCAGGCGACATTCAT
Organism: Bryobacteraceae bacterium; assembly: GCA_050015435.1. Lineage (GTDB taxonomy): Bacteria > Acidobacteriota > Terriglobia > Bryobacterales > Bryobacteraceae > Palsa-187. Next base: position 2,632 of record JBEKBK010000258.1, on the reverse strand, counting down.
CTATTCCCACATCTACTGGACCAATGATGTCCTAGTGGATCTTCTTCGCTTTTTAGTGGTAATTTCGTTCACCTATCGAGCCGTCGCCAACGGCCCCATCAGAGTGGCGCTGGGACGTCTACTCGCGGGCCTGCTGCTCGTGGTGATTGGGCTGCCCTTTGTGCTCTATCATCCCAGATTCACGCCGTGGCCTCAAAATACATGGTTCAATAGCACCAGTCAATTACTCAACTTCGGCGCGGCGATCATGAACCTGGTGCTCTGGGGAACGCTGATCGCATCGAAGCAGCGGGACCGTCAGCTCCTGACGGTGAGCACCGGATTGGGTGTAGTGGTCACAGGCGCTGCAATCTCTTACGGATTGGCCTACTTTATCCCTCTAGGAGCGTTCAGAACCGTGTACCAGTTGTTCCTGATGCTTACCCAGATCGCTGGTTGGCTGATCTGGTGCCGGGCATTTTGGCCCCCCAAGGTTATGCAGTCCGCGCCCAGCGGGGCCCTCACGTCTCCTTAAGTCTCCACCGGTGCGCGCCATCGGCGTGATATTGTAGAGCTTCTTTGATGGAATCGTTTCTTCACGACGTGCGCTTTGGGATTCGAATTCTGTTGCGCACTCCCGCGATTACGGCCTCAATTTTGATCATTTTGGCGATTGGCATCGGCGCCACTTCGGCTATGTTCGGAGCGGCCGATCGGCTCTTACTGCACCCCATTACTTATCCAGATCCCTCCACGTTGGTGTTCGTGTGGAATTACGATGCCCAAGGCGTGCTAGGAGGCGCTGCGGCTGCGAATTTCCTGGACTGGCGGGCTCAGGCAAAGACGCTGACCGATTTCGCAGTTTGGGTGCCGACCAACTTCGTGCTCACCGGCGGGGACCGGCCCCGGCAACTTGCCGGCGCCCGGGTCACCTCGAATTTCTTCCATACGCTCGGCATCCGGCCAGTATTGGGCCGGGCCTTCCTGCCTGACGAAGACGGGCTGGATAACCCGGCTTCCGCTGCGAACTCCGTCGTCATTAGCTACCATTTGTGGCAGGAAGACCTGGGATCGGATCCGAATGTCTTAGGGCGGACGATAAGAGTCGATTCGATTCCCTACGCGATCGTGGGCGTGATGCCGCCGGATTTTCAGTTCTGGTGGAGGCCCAGCAATATTTGGGTGCCGGTGAATATGTGGGTGCCGGTCAAGCTGAACAAGCAGGATCGAGACTATCATAATCTGGGTACCATCGCCCGTCTCAAGGCGCCGCGCGCAAGTGCGGAAGCCGAGATGGCCGTCATTGCCCGTTCGCTCGAACAAGCCTATCCCACGAGCAACAAGGGCTGGACCATTCGAGTCGAGGACTTTCAGGACTACCTGCTCAACCGCACGTTCCGCACGCGTTTCCTGATCTTGATGGGCGCCGTCGGAATGGTGCTGCTGATCGGCTGCGCGAACATCGCGGGCCTTCTCCTAGCGCGTTCGGCTGCGCGAACTCAGGAAATCGCAGTGCGGATCTCGCTGGGGGCAACGGGCGCGCGGCTCGCCCAGCAATTGCTCACCGAGAGTGCGGTCCTTTCGCTTCTGGGCGGCGCTCTGGGTCTTGTGCTCGCTTGGGGGCTGATTCACATCGCGCCAAGTATTGTTCCGCCGACAGCGCTTCCCGGCGGGACCATCGAATTAAACGCCCGGGTTGTCGGCTTCACGGCATTGATCTCCATCCTGACGTCCTTGATGTTCGGGCTGACGCCGGCCATCGCCGCGATGCGGCCCGACATTCAAACGGCACTCAAGGGCTCCGGCCGCAGTTCCACCGGAGGCAGGAAACAACAGCGCCTCCGCCAACTCATGGTGGCGGCGGAGGTCGCGGTCGCACTGATGGTGCTGGCAGGCGCGGGGCTGATGATCGAGAGCTTTCGCAATCTGGTTCAAATCGACCCTGGCTTCAATCCGAAGAACGTCTTGACCCTACGCCTGTTCCTACCAGCGGCCAAATTCGATTCGGCGCAAGCGCTTCGATTCCAGCGCCTGGCTTTGCAGCGTATCGCCACGCTACCCGGAGTGAAGACCGTGACGATGGGAAGCGCTCTGCCGCTCCTCAACTCCATGGAGGTGCCGTTCGATTTGGAGAGTGCACCGCCGCGCGGGCCGGGAGAGCGTCCCGGCGTGCCGTATGTGGGAATTGGCCCAGATTATTTTCGTACGCTGAGCATCCCATTGAAAGGAGGCCGCGATTTCACCGAGACCGACAACGAGACCGCTCCGCCTGTCGCGATTGTGAACCAGGCGCTGGTGGCGCGATACTTCGCGGACCAGGATCCGATTGGAAAACGAATCCTGGTGAACCGGCCGATGCGGGGACGGAGTGGCTTTTCCGAAACCGAGCGATTAGAGATTGTCGGAATTGCCGGAAACGTCAGGATCTCCGATGTTGCGACCGAATCGAGCCCGGTCATCTATGTGCCCCAGGCTCAAAATGCATGGTCATCCACGGTGTGGTTCGCCGCGCGAACAGAGTCCGACCCCTCAGCCTTGAACTCCGCCGTCCGCGCGGAGCTCAGCGCCATCGATCGAGATCAGCCGATTGAGCAGGCGGGAAGTTTGGAACAGATGTTAACCGATCAATTCGCACAGCCGCGGTTTCAAACCG
>JBEKBK010000257.1:0-11419 GCA_050015435.1 Bryobacteraceae bacterium | reverse complement strand
GGGGACGGGAAACCACCGGCTGCCAGTAGGTCCCGGTCCAGCGCCCTTCCTCGACTCTACTTAAAGCAGCGGCCAAATGGAAGGACAGATTGACCGACTGAAGGCCATCAACCGACAGATGTACGGCCGCACCGGCTTCGTTCTGGTTCGACCGCGAGTCCCGCCCGATACCGCCTCGCTTTCGCGATAGTCTGCACCAAATTCGCGGAATCAGCCCTTTCTCACTTTGCCGCGACAACGGCTCGCGGTTGACCCCATTCCGCAAGTACGTTGATGTATACTTGCTCGAAAGTTCAAAATGGAATTCGGAAGTCCGCAGCCCCAGCATAAGCGCTATTTTACTTTGAAGAGGTTACCAAACATGCGGCCACGAAAGACGCTGGCGTTTCTATCGCTAATCGGACTGATTCTGATCACGGGGATGGCGCGGGGCCAACAGGCCCGGCCAGTCGACGACGCTGTTTTGAGGAGCGCCGGGAAGATCGGCGGGGAATGGCTGACCTATGGCCTCAACTCATCGGAATCGCGCTACAGCACGCTCAATCAGATCGACACGAGTAATGTGAGCCGGCTCGGGCTGAGCTGGTCCTACGAAGTAGGCCCGGGTGGCGGGACCCAGGAGGCGACTCCTCTGGTGTGGGACGGTACCTTGTACGGCATTACGAACTGGAGCATTGTGTTCGCCGTGGACGCAGTTACGGGAAAGGAGCGCTGGCGATGGGATCCCGAGGTCAACCAAGCCGCCGTAGGGCCGAAGATCTGCTGCGGCGTGGTGAATCGGGGCCTTGCCATCTACCAAGGCAAGATCATCGCTCCAGTGATCGATGGGAGGCTGGTTGCCCTTGACGCGAAAATCGGCAAAGTCCTATGGGAAGCCCGAGTCGCTTATCCACAAGACAATTACACGATCACAATGGCCCCGCGAATCGCGAAAGGCAAAGTGATTATCGGAGTTGCCGGCTCGGAATTTCCGGTTCGCGGCTTTTTCGCCGCTTACGATGCAAATACCGGCCAAATGGCATGGCGGTTTTATACTGTACCCGGCGACCCGTCCAAGCCTTTTGAAAATGCGGCGATGAAGAAAGCGGCCGAAACGTGGGAAAACGACTGGTGGAAGAAGGGCGGCGGTGGCACGGTATGGGACGGCATGGCTTATGATCCAGACGCGGATCTGTTTTATGTCGGCACCGGCAATGGCGGACCGTGGCCGGAAGAACTCCGCAAGTCGAAGGGCAAAGATAACCTATATGTCTGCTCCATTCTCGCCGTTAAGCCTGAGACTGGGGTACTTCAGTGGTACTACCAGAATGTGCCTGGCGATTCCTGGGATTTTGACAGCGTGCAGCAGCTAGTCCTCGCCGACTTGACGATCAAGGGACAACGGCGCAAAGTGATCATGCAGGCTAACAAGAACGGCTTCTATTATGTGCTCGACCGCATCACGGGAGCGTTCATTTCGGGCCAACCTTTCGCACAGGTCTCCTGGGCTAAAGGGCTCAACGAGCAGACGGGGCGTCCGATCGTAAATCCGGAGGCCCGCTATGGCTCTGAGCAGAAAGTTAAGATTGCGCCGGGACCTGGCGGTGCGCACAACTGGTCGCCGATGTCGTTCAACCCCAACACAGGTCTGGTCTACATCCCGACCACACCGAGTAGTAACTTCGACTTTGTTATGGATTCGAAGTTCGATGACGACTACCGGCCGGGCCAACTGAACCGGGGTGTGGTACGCCTTGGTGGCGGCACCGCCAGCACGGCCGCCGCAGCCTCGACTCCGCTGTCTCCACCTATGATTGGACCTGCTCCAGTGGCAGGGGAGCGGGGAGCTTTGGTGGCGTGGGATCCAGTGACTCAAACCCAGCGTTGGCGCGCACCCGTCGGCGGAGCGCTTGGCGGTGGGACAGTTACGACTGCGGGGAATCTGGTCTTCCAAGTGATAACAGACGGGCGGCTTCTGGCCTACAGCGCGGATAAAGGGGACAAGCTCCTGGAGATTCAAACCGGGCTCCAAGGAGGGATGGGGCCGCCGATCACTTACCAAATCGACGGGAAACAGTATGTCTCGGTGATGGGTGGTTTGGGCGCCGTCCGCGCTCGAAACGCGGCCGGAGGCGCAAATGCCGGTGGAGTTACGGCTGCGTCACCAGTGGCGTCACCAGTTCTACCGAAGTTGTTGACTTTCATTCTGGACGGCAAAGCGCCCCTTCCGGGAGCGGCTCAGTAGCGCTCAAATCAGCGGATCGGCTTGCGGCACAGCGGTTTCACGAAGCGGCTGGCCTCGCTGTAATGCTTGCAGCGCTCCCTCAACATCGCCTTTGGTACTGCGCACGCCCCTGTTGAAAGCTTCAGCAGGACTGATAGGATGACATGACCCCGCTTCCCGATAAGTTGCGGTTCCCACGATGACCACGTTCTTGGCGACTGTCGGCGTCGAGTGAAGGACGACTTCACGGTGGACCAGATCGATCTCCTGATCGTCGTCCTGCTTGAAATCGACGCCAAGACGGAACAGCCTTGGGTCTTGTGCGCCGCCACCTCACGGGCTCAGCCTAGAGCATTGGCCATACTTTTAAGTGAGGTCACGGAACGGTCACGTCATGTAGTTGGTCCGGTGACAGCCAGACCGTGGCCGAACCGGCCACACAGGCAATTGCGTAGCCCTAAGGCCCGCCTCTCCTGACCGGGACTCTAGCGGAGAATTTAATCCGCAATCTCTTCCCAATGCCAGCGTGGTGTGTAGGAAGAACCCAGTCGTCCACCAGTGTCAGCCCGGATGAGAGTGCGATGGGCGAGCTCCTGGACGAACGCTTTGATTTGCGTCGTTGCCCAGTTCATCGCACGATCCACGGCGTACAACGGCTCCGTGTACGCGTTCGGTGTATCGCCGTAAGCCACAAGAATATTAATGACCTTACGCCCGGTTTCGGTGATCGTCTCGATCATGGCGTCATCTTATCAGAACATTTATTGGTAAAGATGTTCCGGGAGGAATTCATCAAACCCAGCAATTCCCCTCCGGGCGGAAACCAGAAGCGGTTTGCACGATCGGTAAAATTTGGTGGGGCGGCGAAATCACGCCCAAGTGACCATCGGCGCTCGGCTCGCAAGACAACGAGCTATGCGAGGGCTAGTTCGTGAAATGCACCGCGCTCGTCAATCCAGCAACGATACTTGGTTTGCACCTCATTCCTGTTCCTGGAGCAAGCCTCGGATCGAAGCATGATGGTTCTGTCGGATGCCAGCACCCTCCGCTTCGCTTGATCAATGGCTTGGCCGAGCGCAGCACATGCTAGTTCGGGATACAACCGCTTCACAAGCGGCACGGAGCCACGCCACTGGTTCTCCTTGCGTGAATCTATGGTGCGAACAAAGTATTGCATCTTGGAACCTCTACTACTAGCATAGCGGGTGTGTGCCTTTATGAGCTTAATTTCTGGCTTTTATTTGCGAATCGTCGGTTGGCCAGACGGATTAGGGTGGCCGGTGACAACTCGGGTATGACCAAGTCGTACCAAACGGACCACACAAAGCAGCAAACGCCGTCCCCGGCTGAACCGGAAGCGGCGTTGGGGAGACTGCCGGGCAGGGCGCTACTTTGCGATGCGGTAGGTGCGCTCCCGGCGTTCTGGAGGACTCGACCTTCTGCCAGCCTTTGCTGCCCAGGATGCTGACGAAGCCCCAGATGGTGTGCTTCTGCCAGCCCGTGGCTTCGACGATCTCAGCGAGCGTTGCACCCTTAGCACGCTTTATCATCGCGATGGACTCGGCCTTCTTGGTCGCATACGGCATTACGGCGTCACGAAAATCGAAAAGGTGTCGCTGGTCTTCAGGCCGACACTGAGGTAGTAGAAGCCCGCGCTATCGAACGCGGGGCTGGTGGCCTGGAAGTTGATCTGCACGACTCCCGTCACCAGTCCGGGCGCTGCTCCGTCGTACGGCGTGGCAACTTCCTTACCGGTTGCTACATCATTAACCACGCAGCCACAAAAGACCTGCGGCGACGACTGCACTTGCCCGTCCGCGCCCGCGTAAGGTCCTACCCCTGTTCCGGTGGCCCAGATCGCGACTAATGAGCCAACCTTCGCCGGATGGGCTGCTGAGTTAATCGTGCCATCATCATTGACGGCCAACGCTGACCCATCCGTATTGCGAAACACTTGCGGAATCGCTGGGTCTATCGCCAATGGGAGAGCGGGCAGGCGCGTATCGTTCACTGTGACCTGCAACTCAGTAGATCCGGGACTCAGCAACTCAAGGGGCGCAACAGCGTTGATCTGAGTCGCGGACACGTACAGCAGCGGGACCGCTACTCCATCAATGGTCACTTGGACGCCCCCCAACGTTGTTGGCAGGAATCCCGACGAATTGACATTAGAAGACACAGGGGTGGACGGGCCGATTTGCGATCCGTAAATTGTGATCAACTCTCCGGGTGCGAGCCGCCCCGCCAAAGCTCCTCCGGCCGAGTTGGATAAACCAAAAACACGAGGTACGAAACTTTGACCCGGCGTAATCGTCGACACGATCCCCGTATCCCCCGCCGCATGCACGACACCACTGGAATCGATGCCGAGCCCGGTTCCAACCGTGTCACTAGGGAAACGCGCTGCGAAGGTGAGTGCGGAACCGGACGGATTTAGCTCTGCCAGGAACTCGCTGCCCCCTGGGAATCCAGAGGAACTCGGAAAGTCCGCAGACGCCGTCGTTCCCGAAGCCCAAACGTTGCCGGCGAGATCCACAGCAATCGTCTTGGCCTGGTCGTTTCCGGTACCGCCAAGAAACGTGGCCCACACCATCGCAGTGCCTGATGGATTCAGTTTTGCAATGAAGGCATCTGAGGGAGGGGCCTGGCCGGTGGGAAGCGAACTCGTCAGAGAAAGCATCTTCTGATATGCAGAGGATGTGGCGGGAAACGCAGGGTCGGATGTGGAGCCTGAGATGTATGCGTTACCGGCGGCATCCGCGGCGATGGAATACACCAGATTGCCTGGATTGGAATTGGAAAATGCGCCGCCAGGGATGTAGTTCGCCGCTCCCAGAAGCGTGAGGTAAACCAAGCTTGTCCCCGCCGGATTAACCTTCGTTACGAACGCTCCGATTCCGTTCGTGACCAACGCTCCGGGCGTTGTAGGTAAACCCGATCCATATGTGTTGCCGGCAATGTAAGCATTACCCGATGAGTCCACAGCGATGGAAGTTGCGGAGGTTGAGATTGTGCTCAAGAAACAGGTGCTGCCCGCGCCGCATGCGTGCCCTGTAGCGGAAACCGCTCCCGCGTAGAGAATCTTGTCGCCGCCAGGGCTGATCTTCGCGAAAAATGCGCCGGAAACTGCTTCTACTCCCGCTGCGTTCACGGCGCCCGCCGGCAGACCGGCGGTGTGAGGATAGTCCTGAGCAAACGTCATACCCGCAACATAGGCATTACCCTGAGAGTCGACAGAGACCGAAGATAAGGTGCTGTACCCAAGCGTTCCACCGAAATAGGTCGAGTACAGTACGGTTCCGTCCGCGGTCATTTTCACTAGAAAGCCAGTCTGGAGCGGACCGGAGACGCTTTGCAGCGGGCGGTGCAGCGGGAAATCTGTCGAGCTTGTGCCTCCGGCGATGTAGATGTTGCCGGAGGCGTCAACAGCAATGCCATTGGCCTGATCCGAACCTTTGCCACTCAGAGTGGTGATCAAGGTGGTATCACCAGACGAGTCCACCCGTGAGACGAAAACATCTGTAACCGGCGAAGCGCCCAGGGCAAGTGTCAGGACTGCCCGGCTGCCGGTGACAAAGGTGTTTCCGTTTCCGTCCGTGGTGATCGCGGTGACGTGGTACTGGTTCGCGTCGCCGATGTACGTCGTGTAGTCCATGCCGGACAGGGAGACGGCGGGCGTAAGAAGAATAATGACAGAATAGAAACGCACGAGGGAATCCTCCGCGGACGCGGCATTTCTAGTTTAATGCACAATTGTGCTCCTCCTTAGTAGAAGGAATTTTGCACGCAGGGCAGCGCGAGCAGGGCCGAGGGCACGCAACCGCACGCCCGCGTGAGAGCGGCTGTGAGGCATGGGAACTCTGCGTTCTGCTCAACGAATCAATCTTAAACCTAGGTCTGCTGATCAGTCGGGTCGTTCGAGCAACAATCCGCTGAGGGGAGGAGAACAGCGGCCATTCTTGCCCCCGAAAATTCCCGATTCAAAGCGGCGACAGTGTAACGAGAAACCGAAGGCGCGTCAGCTTTCGCACCTAATGAACTGCCGATGCGAAGAAGACTGAAGCCGCGGCCGATGGAATTGTAAACTACGTTTCTCCAGGCTTGGTGAGCAATCAGATTTCAGAGACCCTGCGCGAAGGCGCAGATGCGCGTAATCAAGATTCTCTGAAATTCTCCGTTTTCGGTTATAAAGAGGGTTGCGTTTGGGGAGCCATTCTTAAGTCCTTGATTTCCAACACAGCCCTAGACGACACGCCCCTTGCGCCGTCGCGTCCAAGGTCGGCCCGTTAAAGTAAATTTGCCCATCTCTTACCCGAATTTCGGTAGTGGCTCAATTTCGCAAAATGACTCGGTGCCAGGTTTCCTTGGGGGCGGCCAGCGCTTAGCGGGCCGCCGACGTTCAAAGCCGAGTCACGCCGTTCCAGCATGTTACGATTTTCCGATGCCAACGGAACACATCGTCGTCTTATTGATTTTGGAAGTGAGACAAGCTAAATCGAGCCATCGACGCTCTTCAGGGACCGACGAAGCGCCGAGGTCGCCACCACGGAATCCGCGGATCGCGACAAAGGTATCGGCCACCGTTTTCTGAACCACCGAAGGCCAGTCCTGCACCAGCGAAGAGAGGCCGCACTTTCACAGCGGCTCAGCGCAAGGTCTTCGGTGAGCGGATGAAAGCTTACTGGGCGAGGCGGAGGAAGAAGGGCGGAGCGCGGCGACCCCGCAGCCGGAAGCGCCTGGCTCGGGCTAATAGCCTGGACGGGTCCGCGGAGGTTTGGCTATACTCGAAATCGGCATCCGTTTGTGAAGGAGTTTTCATGGTCAGTATAATCGTCAACGGAATCGCGCGTGAGATCCTGGCGCCTGACGACACTCCGCTGCTCTATGTCCTGCGAAACGACCTCGAACTGTCTGGACCGCAGTTCGGCTGTGGATTGTCGCAATGCGGGTCCTGTTCAGTTCTGCTCGAGGGCAAGGAAATCCGTTCGTGCATGACACCTGTCTCGGTCGCGAGTGGCAAGGAAGTCACGACGCTAGAGGGGCTCCCCGCGAGGTGGGCACAGAAAAAGGGCCTGTCACCGGCTGACGCCAAGAATACTCTTCATCCGGTTCAGCAGGCGTGGATCGAGGAGCAGACGCCTTTGTGCGGCTTCTGTCAGAACGGGATGATGATCAAGGCGACTGAACTGCTCGAGCGCGTCGCGACGCCGACCGTCAAGGAAATCAAAGAGGCGTTCACGACGTCGGGTCCGTCGGCACATCTATGCCGCTGCGGAAGCTACACAGCCATCATTGAAGCCGTGCAGCGCGCTGCCACGATCATGGCGAAAGCGAGGTAAGTCATGGCTATCCCGAACGAAAGACCACTCAACGTTTTTGGCGCCACTCTGACGCGCCGCAATTTCGTCAAAGCCGGCGGCGCTCTGTTCGTCGGTTTCAGCGCGGTGGGTGCCGGCGTGAATTCTCTCAAGGCCGACGTCCCTAAGAACACGCTCGATCCCACGCTCCCGAGTTCGTGGATTGAGATTCATCCTGACAACACAATCCTGATTCGCACCGGAAAGAGCGATTTCGGTCAAGGCACCGCTTTCACGGCCTATCGGCAGATTGTGGCCGAAGAGTTGAACGTGCCGTTTGAGGCGATTACCACGGTGGTGATGGGCGACACCGATCGCACACCCGATGGCAGCGGAGCCTTCGATTTTCTGGGTCGCGGAACGCCTAATATCCGTAAGGCAGCGGCCTACACTTATCAGGGCCTGCTTGATCTGGCGTCGCGACGGCTCGGAGTTCCGAAGAGCGGCCTGTCCGTGAAGGACGGAGTCGTCTCCGGCGGCGGCAAGAAAATGTCTTATGGGGACTTGGTGAGGGGGCAGCAGTTGAAGCTCACCATACCGGTGAGCGGCAGCCTGACCGGCATTGGCGGATTAATGGTCACCGGCAACCCACCGATGAAGCCGGTGAGACAGTACGGCATTATCGGCAAATCCTATCCGAACTCGGTCATCCCTTCGAAGGTCACCGCTCGCGAGACATGGGCGGCCGACGTGCGGTTGCCCGGTATGCTGCACGGGCGGATGGTGCATCCGAAGACGCTCGGCTCTACGCTCGTGTCCGCCGGCCAAGTGGATAAGACTCGCTTTCCGAACGCCCAGCTGGTCGTGAAGGGCAACCTCGTCGGAGTAGTTGCGCCCACAGAGTGGGAAGCCATCCGCGCCGCCCAGCAGGTGGCGACTTCGACCAAGTGGACAGAATGGAAAGGGCTGCCCGGCAGCGCAAACCTGTTCAAGCATCTGAGAGAAAGCGCTGACTGGAAATCGACTCCGGAGACGAAGAGCGATAAGAGCCGAGGACAGGTGCCGCCCGCGCTTGCGGCGGCAGCCAGGAAGCTCTCCGCCAGCTACGAGCTTCCGTTCATGAAGCACGCACCGATCGGGCCGACCATGGCCCTGGCCGATGTGCGTGCGGACGGGACCGTGCACGTCCATACGCACAATCAAAATCCGCAAGCCCTTCGCGGCGAAATCGCTCAGATGCTTGGCAAGAAAATAGATGACGTGGTTGTCCGGTCGTACGCTGGCGCCGGACACTACGGAAGATCAAACGGCGGTAACGCCGGCGCGGAGGATGAAGCCGTTATCCTGTCGAAGGCGGTCGGCCATCCTGTGCGCGTGCAGTGGATGCGGCCCGAGGATTTCCAGTGGTCAACCCAGTCTCCGGCTGCGTACTCGGATGTTGAAATTGGGCTGGATGCGATGGGCAAGATGGTCGCCTATCAAGTGGATCACTACATGCCCGCGATGCAGGACGACCGCCCCGTGGGTGCGATCCTGGCGGGTCTGCCCACCATGCCGGCTCCGGATGTAAGCGCGGCGCCGGATTCTATCGGCTCGACGGTCAACGGGAATTCAGATCCATGGGTGTACGATGGTGTCCCGACCTTGATGGAACGCGGCCACGGCACATTCCAGATTGGTCAGAAGGCCTCGCCCCTGGCTATCGGACTCCGGGACCACAGTATGCGAACGCCGGGACAGTTCCAGCAGAACTTCCCGCGCGAAGCGGCGGTCAGCGAGGCTGCGGCCCTCGCCAGTGTGGATGCCATCCAGTTCCGGATTGACCACGCCACGGAAGATCGCGTTATCGGCGTTCTCAAAGCGGTCCGCGACGCGTCCGGTTGGGAGACGCGTTCGTCCCCTCGCCCAAATCATGTGTCGACGGGCGCCACGCCAGTGCGGGGGCGAGGCGTCTCCTTGATGTTCCGTTCAGGAACCTATTGGGCGTGCGTGTGCGAGATCGCCGTGACTCCCGATACCGGCGCCATCGCTGTCGAGAAGTACACGATCGCGGTGGATCCCGGCATCGTCGTGAACCCGATGCAGTTGAAGCGGCAGGTTGAAGGCGGGGCGGTCATGGGGATCAGCCACGCGCTGCTGGAAGAGTCGACGTTCGACGAGAGCGGCGTTACGGCCCGCGACTGGCGGACCTACCCGATCCTCAAAATGGCAGATATTCCGGAGATCAAGGTCGTGCTCCTCCACCGGCCGGAGGTTGGCAGCTACGGCGGCGGATCGGAAGCGGCGAATGCCCTCGCTGCGCCCGCCCTCGCCGCGGCCTTCTTTGACGCAACAGGGAAAATTGCTCGACGCCTTCCGTTGAAGCCTCAGTACGTGCAGGTGCTTCTCAAAGCCTGACGGTCGTTGACTGGCGGGTGGTATCTGCCCTTCCGCTCCAGAGTTTTGCGCAGACTGGCGGCCGATCTTAGGGGGAAGCCCCGATGCCGCTTACCAAATCGTCTTCCGTTGCCCAACGCAAAACTGTTTCGTCCGGTCCAACCTTCGGAGACCTTTGACCGTGATCCAAATGTCCAGAGCCGCTGAATGACATTTGGTCGCGCAAAACAACCAGCCGCAATCGTGGTTTGCAACCGATGCAAAATCGCGCCCTGACTGCGACGATACAGGCTTGTTAGAGAACTTGCCGAAGTCCTCCCCTTGCGGGGATCACTCATGCCGTTGATCACGCTAAACTTAAGAGAAAGCTGTGAAGATCCTGACAATTTCAAGCTTCGCAGTTGTGCTCCTCGCGGGCGCGCTCGTTCAATTGACTATGACGGCGCGGCTAGAGGCTCAACAAACCGGCGAAATATCAAAACCGGGGCCGCAGTTTGGCGATCCCGCGCCGGTTTTCAGACTGAAGCTTGACGGCAAACCAGACGCGTCCGGCGCGGGCACGAAGATATCCACCCGCTATCTCGAGATCACGACATACTCCAATGGTCCGGCCGTCGGACCCGGTGACCACTTTTTGCTGTCGCTCGATATCGAGCCGCATTCCGGCATTCACGTCTACGCGCCCGGAGCCAAGGGGTATCAAGTGGTTTCGCTGTCTATTGAACCGAACGTTCAGGTGCGGGTGCTCCCCATGCAATACCCGGTCTCTGAGATCCATTTCTTCGAGGTTCTCGACGAGCGCGTGCCGGTATTTCAGAAGCCGTTCCGGTTGGTGCAGGAGCTCATTCTCGAAGACACGGCTGAGGCTCAAGCCGCGCTTCGCGGAAAAGAGAACGTAGCGGTGCAAGGCACGCTAAAGTATCAAGCCTGTGACGACATGAAGTGCTTTTTCCCCGTTTCGGTTCCGCTTGCTTGGACAATGGCTTTACGGAAGCATGGCCCTCCGCAGACTATTCGACCGTAGTAACCTCCTGAGGTCCAATCTAAGCACGATTTCAACCAGTTGGTCGTTGGATTGGATAAACTGAGGGCCCTGGAACCGGTCGGCGGCGAGGGCTGGCCAAGAGCCGATCGCATGGCGGTGTTTCCGTAACCGGGGAGAGTGGCATTGGCAGACTGGAGTCGGTTTCTCATCATCGTGTCATCGGAGCGCTTAGTGAGTAGGATTGGTCAAACACCTTAGCCAGGGCCGTTGTGCGTCGCCCGTTGGATGCCGTAACATCGCCCTATGACGCGAGAAGCGGACCGACGACCCGAATTGATGCCGATATCCCAAGAGGGGATCCCCGGAGCGCTTTCAAAGGCGGAACGGTATCGCTCCCTGAATGAGCCGTGGCAAGCCGAGAGCATTTGTCGGGACGTGCTCGCCGTGGATCCGACCAATCAAGCGGCTCTTATTCTGCTGGTTCTCTCGTTGACGGATCAGTTCGATCGCAGTAACAGCGCCAAACGAACGCTACAGATCGTTGAACGCTTGACCGAC
>JBEKBK010000256.1:0-11429 GCA_050015435.1 Bryobacteraceae bacterium | reverse complement strand
GGGAAGCCGATGGGCTGATCGAAAAGCGTGTTCGGCTGGCGCTCGCCTTCGTAGCCGAAGAAGAAGAAGATCTTGTTCTTCACGATCGGACCACCGAACGTTCCGCCGAACATCTGGTCCGAGAACGGCAGGACTTTATGAGCCACAGGATCGGCCGAATTGAATTCGCTGTTGCGGAAGTATCCGTACAACGTTCCGTGGTAGGCATTCGTTCCGGATTTCGTCACGGCGATGATTTGCGCGCGGGAGGATCTTCCGAGTGTCGCGTCAAACCGGTTGGTGATGATCTGGAACTGGTCGATGGCGTCCTGGCTGTACTGCGGCTCGCCGAAGGAATCAGCCGCCGAGTTCTGCGTGACCTGCTGGCCGTCCACGTTGATCTGGAACTTGCCGCCCGCGGTCCCGCCTAACGGCGTCGTCTGAATGTCATTGCTGGTGATGCCGGGGACCAGCATCGCGAGTTGCAAATAATTGCGCCCGTTCAACGGGAGTTTCTGAACCTCGGTCGGGCTGACATCGCCGGCGACGGTAGAGGTTGAGGTATCCACTGCGTTGGCCGCCGCCTCGACCACAACCGACGTGTTGGTCCGAGACAATTGCAGCGCGATGTCCACGTTGGCCGTCTGGCCGACCAGCAGATCGAGCGTCCGCTCCGCCGGCGCGAATCCCTGAATCTCATACCGGAGTGTGTAGGATCCGGCACGGAGAGCGGGCAGCTGATAAATCCCCGCCGCGTTCGTGCTGGTGCTCGAGGTCGAGCCGTCCGCCCCCGTCGCCGTGATCTTTACATCGGCAACCGAGGCGTTCGAAGGATCGGTGACGCGTCCGGTGATACCGGTCTGCTGCGCCAATACTGGCAGACACGAAAGCGTTATAAGCGCGAGCGCGACGCATGCCTGTTTGAGAAATCTGTTGTTTAGAGTTGGGAGTTGAGAAAAGAGAACCATGAGCCTAACCTCCACCGATGCCTTTCGAAAGCGACCGAAGCAGAAACAATCACCAAGAGGACCCAACTAAGGTCAGTTCTCGCTGTACAACACGGAGAGCGATAACGGCCTCCTGGAAGACCGAAGACTTACCATGAAGCCAATACTCGTAACGAGACTTCAATGCAGCCGTATTGAGATGAACATACTATACTGGGGAACTGCTGTCAAGTTTTCATACTATTGTTTTTATCTCACTGGTACCGCGTGCCGCCGGTACTACGAGGAGTTCATCATGACTTTTCGCACCAGAAGCGTCTGCGCATTCATCGCATTAGCCGCGGGGGCGTGGCTTTCCACTGAACTTGTTGCGCAACGGCCGCCGGCTGGCGGGAACATTGCCATTAGCGTTCATGAAGGAACCATGATGGCGATCGCGCTGTCCCCTGACAAGCAAACCTTGGCGATGGACCTGCAGGGAGTGCTCTTCACGCTGCCGGCGAAGGGCGGACAAGCGAACCGCATCACGGATGAGTTATACGACGCCCGGCAACCGGATTGGTCACCGGACGGCGGCTCTATCGCGTTTCAATCCAACCGGAACGGCCTGATCCATATCTGGGTCGTGAAGCGCGACGGCAGCGGCGCCCGCGAAATCACCTCTGGAGATTTTGAGGACCGCGAGCCGCACTGGTCGCCGGACGGCACCCGGATCGCGTTTTCATCGGACCGGAGCGGTAACTACGACATCTGGGATGTGAATGTCGCGAGCGGCCAGCTTCAGCAGATTACCAAGAACCCGGCCAACGATTTCAGTCCGACGTGGTCGCCGGATGGAAAGGAGATCGCATTCGTCTCCACGCGCCAGCCCAATCCCGGTATTTATGCGATCCGCTCGGACGGGAGCGCGGAACATCTGCTCGACGGCGTGAGCGGAGGCGGTCCCGGATTTGGGCGCGCGACCATCAGCTCGCCTGCCTGGAATTCGGACGGGAAGCGAATTCTTTACAGCACCGTTTCGGGCGGCGGCGCGAAGCTGATGCTGGACGGGCAGACGCTGTCTTCGAACGAGGACCTCTTCCCCTTCCGGGCACAATGGCTGTCTCCCAATGAGTTTCTATACACGGCAGATGGAAAGATCAAGCGGCGGTCCATCGGGTCGAATTCGGCCACGCCGGTCGAATTCACCGCGAACCTGAATGTTCAAGTCGCGAACTACACGCGCAAGAAGCGGGACTTCGATTCGAAGGTGCCCAGGAAGGCTTTGGGGATTGTCCGGCCGGTAATTTCGCCGGACGCAAAACAAATCGCATTCGTGGCTGTCGGGGACTTGTGGGTGATGAAGATCGGCTCTAAACCGGAGAGACTGACCAACGATACTTCAGTGAAGGCCGATCCGGCCTGGTCACCCGATGGGTCGCAACTGGTCTATTCGTCGGACCGCTCGGGCAGTTTCAACCTATGGCTCCGCGATGTGCGTACCGGCAGCGAAAAGCAGGTGACGGATTCGACCAATGCCGAAGTTGCCGCGTCCTTTTCGCCGGACGGTTCGCGTGTCGCATATGTCAACTCGACCGGCGATATGGAAGGCGATATCGAAGTGCTCGAGGTGAAGACGGGCAGGTCGAAGAAGATTCACGACCACACGTTCGGGCCGGGATATCCGACGTGGTCGCCAGATGGACGAGTCATCATTATTTCGAGCCTGAAGCAGGATTCGTCGCGGTTCCGCGAAGGCTCTAACGGCATGTGGTCCCTTCCGTCGGATGGCAGCGATGCGGGGCATCTGATTATTCCGGTACCTCACCGATCGGTTGGATCGCGCCTGGGCGAGGGCCCGGTCTGGTCGCCGGACGGCAAGCTGATGGCGTTCGAGATGGACGGTTCAATGTGGGTCATGCCGGTCTCGGCAACGGGAGATCCGGCTGGTCAGCCCCGCCAGCTCGTCAAGGATCCGGTCGACTATATGAACTGGACCGGCGATTCCAAGCACATCTTTTATCTCAGCGTTGACAAATTCAAGCTGGCTTCGCTAGATGGGCATGTGGAAGAGATCCCGTTCGATCTGACCTGGACCGAAGCAATTCCGACGGGCCGCCTGGTGGTGCATGCCGGGAAGCTGGTGGACGGAGTTCACCAGACAGCGAGAACCAACGTCGATATCGTGGTCGAGGGCAACCGGATTCGGTCGGTTGAGCCGCACAACGCTGCGCTGCATACGGGCAGAGTGATCGACGAATCGAACGAAACGGTGATGCCCGGACTGATCGAAGCGCACGGTCACTACATCGATACGAACGGCAGCCTGTACGGACGCATACTGCTGTCTTACGGAATCACGACGGTTCGCAGCCCTGGCGGAAAGGCGTCGGAGATTATTGAGCAGCGCGAGGCTTTCGAGGCGGGAAGACGGCTGGGACCGCGTGTTTACCTCGCTGGGCCGCTCCTGGAAGGTCCGCGTCTGTATTATCCGCTGGCGGTGCCGATCACGACGGAAGCGCAGGTTGATGCAGAAATCGATCGCGCCAACCGGCTTCAATACGACCTGGTGAAGACTTATGTGAAGCTGCCTGAGCCGCTGCGCAAGCGAGCCGTCGAACAGGCGCATCGCGTGGGGATCGCGGTCAGCTCGCACGAACTCTATCCGGCCGCATTGTTTGGCATGGACAGCGTGGAACACTTCGGGGGCACGGCCGGACGGGGCTACGTTACCAAGGTAAGCCTGTTGGGCCACGCTTACGAAGACGTGATCCAGATCCTCGCGAAATCGAAAATGACCATCACGCCCACGACGTCGCTCGGCGGATTCTATCCCGGGGTAATGGAGTCCGATCCGAAAGCGTACGACGATCCGCGCTGGCGACTTCAGCCGTCCTGGGTCCGCAACAACCCCGCCCCGCGCGGCGGCACAATAAGTGCGGGTCAGCTCCAGACCTTACTCGCTATGGAGCGCGCAGGGGTCCGAATCACCTCGGGGACGGATGCCCCGCTGGTCCCGTACGGGCTGAGCCTCCAGAACGAGTTCTACCTGCTCGTGAAATCCGGGCTGACGCCGTTCCAGGCGCTTCAGACCGCGACCGTCACGACAGCCGCGCTGCTCAACGCGAGCTCGGACCTGGGCACGATCGAGGTCGGCAAGCTTGCGGACATGGTCGTGGTGGATGGCGATCCGCTCGTGGATATTCTGAACGCCCGCAAGGTCAAGCGCGTGATCAAGAACGGTGAAGTAGTCGAGCTTCCGGAGCTGTTGAATCCGGCCAATCGTCAGTCTGCAGCGCTCAAATAGCCGTGTATGAACGTGGGTTTTATACACGTTCATACACGTTCATGCACGGCTAAAATTATTTTGCGGCCACCTGCGAAACGGCTTCGTAGAAGTAGTGGACGAACGCGTAGAGTCCGCTTTCTTTGATGCGCTCGTTGTCGCTGTGCATCGCGTGAGTGATTAAATCTTCCTGGGGTATCTCCGCTCCGATACCGTAGGACTGCATTCCCTTCAGCCGCAGACCGCGCATGTCGGTCGCGCCGGTCGCCATCCAGGGAAGGACCGCGATACCGGGGTAAATCTTCTGCTGCGCTTTCGTGAGAGCCTGATACATCTCGGTTTGAAGGCTCGAGACGGGGGCCATCCCAGCGCCTCCGAAATTGCCGTTGGATTCGATGGTTACCGCCGGATCGTTGATCACCTGGGTCATCATGGCTTTGAATTTGTCCATATCTTCATCAGGGATCGCGCGAATGTCCAGCGTGGCTGTTGCTTCCGAAGGGATCACGTTGCTGCGGAACCCGCCATTGATGATGTTGGGGCTGACGCTGGTGCGAAGAATCGAGTTCATCTCGATATTGTTCTTGCGGAAATAATCTTGCGCCGCGGCGGTCTTGGAACTGTCGAATAAGGCGTTGAGACGGGCTGCTTCCTCGGGAGGGCTCACCTTCGCGAGACCCTCTACATAGGTCCGGGTGACGTCGGTAAAGTGCATGGGCGGCTGCCACTTTCCGATAGCAGCCACGGCGGCCGAAAGATGCACGATCGCGTTATCCTCGCGCGGCATGGATCCGTGACCGGCGGTGCCATGGGCCACCAATCTCATTCCTCGCCCCACTTTTTCGGTCACCTCGATCTTTTCAAACATGACCTTGCCCCCGACCGAACGGAACTCTCCGCCTTCCGTCAGACAATATTCGGCATCAATGTCCGGCCAGTTGTTCTTGATGATGTATTGAATGCCGAACGTGCCGTCCGGACTTCCGCCTTCCTCTCCGGCCTCCGCCACATAAATGACGTCACGATCCAGTTGGACGCCGCTGCGCTTCAGCTGGAGAATCGTCATCAGCGCGCCGACCACCAGATCCTTATCGTCGATCGTCCCGCGACCCCAGATGTAGCCGTCAATCCGTGCCGCGCCGAACGGGTCTTGCGCCCAACGCTCGCGCTGGACACCCACCACGTCTGTATGACCCATGATCAGAATCGGCTTCTTTGTGCCGTTGCCCTTCAGCCGGGCGATCAGGCTGAGTCGATCCGGATTCGCGCCCACCAGCTTCGTAGGAATTCCTTCGCGTTCGAGCACGCCCTGAAGATACTTGGCGACCAGCGTCTCGTGTCCGGGCGGGTTGCTCGTGTCGGTTTTGATCAACGTTGTGAAATGACGCAAAGTCTCCGCGTCGATGGCTTTCCAGTCGATCGCCTTGCTTTGCGCGAATGCGGTTGAACTCAGGAGGATGAGGGTAATTAGGGATCGCAGCTTCATAACGCTATATTCTGAACCATCCCGGGAGGAAATGCACGATGTGCTAAGGTACGATGTGCTAGTGGAGCGTCCTTGACCCGCAAAGTTTTACTGTTTGTAGTGGGGCCTCTCCTGCTTGCCGCCGCCGCGTTTTTCTTCGTATTGCGCAAATCGGAACCCGCCGCAGTTCAGACTCAATCTAAGTCCGCTTACGTCGATCCAGCCACCTGCGCGTGTTGCCACCAGGAGATTGCCAAGAGCTACCGCCTCACCGGAATGGGGCGCTCATTGTATCGTCCTCGTCCGGAAAACTCGGTAGAGGATTACAAGAACAATAATCACATTTACAACCGCGCGTCGGATCGTTACTACACGATGCTAGAGCGCGACGGCAAGCTTTATCAACGCCGCCACCAGCTCGGCCCGGATGGAAAAGAGATCAACGTGGTCGAAAAACAGGTCGATTACGTCATCGGTTCAGGCAACCACGTCAGTAGTTATCTCCATCGCACGGCCCAAGGAACGTTGGTGGAACTTCCGGTGAGCTGGTATGCAGAAAAGAACGGATATTGGGCGATGAGCCCGGGCTATGACCGTCCTAACCAGGAGGATTTCCGGCGCACCATCGTGAGCGAGTGCCTGTTTTGCCATGACGCCTATCCGGCTTTCGAGCAGATGTCGAACCTGGCCGGCAGCGAACCGATCTTCGGCGAACGCTTGCCCGAAGGCATCGATTGCCAGCGCTGCCACGGCCCCGGCCGCGCTCACATCGAAGCCGCCGGGTCGGGTCACGCCAAGCCGGATGAGATCCGCCGCACGATTGTGAATCCTGCGAGACTGGACCGCGAACGGCAGCTCGAAGTCTGCATGCGGTGTCATCTTGAAACCACCAGCCGGCCACTGCCGAACCGGCTTCCCCGCTACGGTCATGAGCCTTTCGACTACCGGCCCGGCGAACCTCTCGCGGATTATTTCACGTTCTTCGATCATGCAAGCGGTACCGGCCACGACGACAAGTTCGAGATTGCCCATGCGGCGTATCGCCTGCGCAAGTCCGCCTGCTTCCAAGCGAGCCAGATGTCCTGCACCACTTGTCATGATCCGCACCAGATTCCGCGAGGGGCGGAAGCAACGCAGCACTATACGGCAGTTTGCCGGAACTGTCATGCATCCGTCCACGCCGCCGCGAAAACTTCTATGGCGAACTGCATCGAATGCCATATGCCCAAGCGCCGCACTGAAGACGTGGTGCATGCGGTCATGACGGACCACTACATTCAGCGCCAGAAACCTGGGAAGGATTTGCTGAAGCCGGTCCAGGAATCCGATTTTGCGAAGGACGATAATTACCGTGGCGAGGTGGCGCTGTATTATCCAGCCCGAGTTCCGCAAAGTCCGGAAAATGATCTGATCGTCGACGTTGCTCAGGTTCACGACGGCGCCAATCTGAAATCCGGCATCCCACGCCTGCAACAGGATATTGAAAAGTACGCACCCGCCGAGCCCGAGTTTTATTACGCTCTGGGCGAAGCTTATTCGAAGGTGGGAGACGACACTCGGGCGGTCCGTTGGTATGACGAAGCGTTGCGCCGCCGTCCGGACTATCCGGTGGCTCAGGAGGAGCTGGGGATCGCGCTGATTGCCGCAGGACAATTGGCGCGAGCGACTGAAGTGCTGGAGAAAGCTGCCGCGACGCCATCCATCGAGACGATTGCTCTTTCCGATCTGGGAGGAGCCTATCTCAAGCTCGGAAATCTCGAGCGCGCCGAACAGGTGTTGCAGCGAGTGCTCACGATGAATCCCGATGCGCCTGAGGCCCATAATCTAATGGGCCTCCTGTTAGGTCGAAAAGAGGACTGGGCCGGCGCGGAAAAGCATCTTCGTGAAGCGATCGCGATCCAGCCGGACCTCGCGGAAGCGCACTTCAATCTCGCGAACCTGCTGGCACGAACCAATAATCTAGCCGAGGCCCAGTATCACTTCCAAAAGGCGATTGCCGCCAAACCGGAATACGCTGAGGCTCACCATAACTACGGCCTTCTGCTGGTCCTGATGAATTCGTACGGCAAAGCACTGGCGGAGTTGCGCGAAGCGGTTCGTTTGGATCCGAGTTCCGCACAGGCTCGTAGCGATCTGGCCGAAGTGCAAGCGGCAATGACCCGGCGCTAGCCGTGGCCTAAATACATCAGCCAGCCCAATCCGAAGATCGCGACCATAAAATACGCGAAGCAATACGCGGCATAGCGCACGCGCTCCCGATCCGTGCGTTTGGTGATAATTCCCAGAACTATCGACGTAAAGAGCGCGAACAGCAACGACGCTTCGAAGTGCGACAAATTCATTTTTGGCATTAGTCGCGCTTCCCGGTGGCGATTTCGAAGGCGTCCACCATCGCCAGCAGATTCAAGAGTCCAGCCGCGACCAAAAACTTCGTGCCGTAGTCATGCACATGCCCCGCCACATCCGGCTGCGCATATCCGAGCCATCGAGTGAAAATATACAAGATTCCAGACAGCAGGTTGCCGATAAATCCGCCCCAATAAATGACGGTGGTGAGCAGGTCGCCGGATTGCGGCTGAAACAGCGCGCCCCGCATCATCAGGCCCAACAGGAACATCGCCGCGACGCATGCCGCGAGCAGCGCGCCGCGCCCCGGCCGCTTCAGCAGGAAATGGCCTGCGCCGGGAATCAGCCAGCCGAGCACCACGGGTGTGGCCCACTTGCCGGTCGCCGGATTCTGTATCGTTTTATCCGCCACGCTTTCAGTTTATCGCATGATAAGAAGACAGATGCAGATTTCGACCGACATATGGATGCCCTGGGCGCTCCGCGCGCTGCGTGTAGGCGTGATTCTGATCGGCGCCTGGCTGTTGACGCGGATCGCATACAAACTGCTGGCGCGCCTCCAGGGCTATACGATCCGGATGATGAATCGCCGGGGCGATGGCTCGACTATTGAAATGGAAAAACGAGCCACCACCCTTATAGCGGTGCTATCGAAATTGTGCAGTCTGGTGATCTGGATGGTCGCTGCGGCAATGGCTTTGACGGAGTTGACGTTCCATATCGAGCCGCTCCTCGCCGGGTTGGGCGTCGCCGGGTTGGCGCTCGGTCTGGGGGCGCAAACGCTCATCAAGGATTGGCTGGGAGGGCTGTTTCTACTGCTCGAGGATCAACTCCGCATCGGCGATTCCGTGTCGATCAATGGCATCTCCGGCGGGGTCGAAGAGATCAATCTTCGCACCGTACTATTGCGCGGAGAAAATGGCGCGGTCCACGTGATTGCCAACGGCTCGATCACCGCGCTTTCAAATTTTACGCGCGACTATTCGTATTACGTCTTTGAAACGACCCTCGCACACGGCGCAGACGCGGACCAGGCGCTGACGATTGTGGAGCAGGTGGGCGCCGAATTGGCCGACGACGACCAGTTCCGGCCGATGATTCTTGCGCCGATCGAGATGATGGGCGTCGACCGGCTGGCGGAGCGCGGCGTGACACTCAAGGCGAGAATCAAGACTTTGCCGTCCAAGCAGGCGGTGGTGGGGCGCGAGCTGAATCGAAGAGTCAAATCACGGTTCGACGCTCGAGGAATTGCATTTCCATCCCCGCTTCGTTCAGCGTGACTTCGATGTGGGGCGGACGCCCTCGTCCGCGCCGGACCCCCTGGTCCGGCTTTTCTGGCGAAGACGAAGGCCGACGAGGGCGTCGGCTGCGGTCCAGGGGACCGCCCCACAGACGGAATTCTGCACTGACCGAACTTCTGTTTCACTACGGCAGCACTCCTCACCGAGCCCGCGTAGCAGGGACATGTCGCCGCGCCCGCTCCGGCCCCATCAGCGTGAGGCGGGAAATGCCGGGTGGGCCTTCACTTCTTCCATTTGCTTCAGGTGACGATCAGAATGGGCGGCGAGGAACAACAACCATTGATAACCGCTCATCGGCCCCAGTACGAAATGCGGAAAGATGCGGCTGTTGATCCTGCCATCGGCCGAGCGCGCCAAGGCGATGGTGCGGTCCCGGCTCGCCAGGAACTGAGCGGGTAACTCCGATGCCGGCCAGCGGTTGGCCGGAACCGTTTGCGGCGGGGCCGTCGCTTTCCGGCGGCGGCTGGACACCGCCGTCACGATGAAATCGTCTTTCTCCTGGATCTGCCCGAGTTCCTCGGCCGAAGCCTCGGGCCGGTCCGGCATGGCTTGCAATACCGGGAAAATCGCCTCTTCACTGACCGCGAGATGCTCGACGCAGTCCGCCACGCTCCACGAATCGGCGGCCGGCTTAAACCGCCACTGCTCCTCCGTCAGGCCGGCGGTCGCGGCCAAAAACGTCGCCTTGGTTTGCTCCAGATAATCGATTGCACGCTGCATCGAATCAGTTGGTCCGTCGCCGAATTCTGACACCGGCATCCGTGCCCTCAGGCAATGAAAGGACCAGCGTGCCTCCTACGTCGGTTTCGGCCTCCCACAATTCCTGGTCATCGACCTCAACGTCATAATGCGCGCGAGGGGTGAGATTGAGGACGAAGACGGCTTCCGCGTCAGCACGGAACCGGCCTTTCTCCGGATCGGGGGCGCTGAGCAGCACCGCCTCCCCGACGTGCACTGGTTTAGTGGCCGCACCGGGTCGCAAAGCCTGAAGTTTGCCATCCGCGAAGTATTGGAGGTGGCCGTCGAAGTAACCGATCCAGGTGGCGTCTTCATCCCAGCTTGTGCGTGCGAACACGTGCCCGGTTCCCGCATCGTGGAACACCAACGGGATGTGGAAATAGCTGAGACCGGGCTGGTAGGGATTGGCCCACAGAAATTCATACACCGTGCCCAGAGCGCTGCGCATCAGGAAACGGTCCTGCATCAGCCAGCCTTGCAGGAACTGGCTTTCCGGCGCATTGTTGTCGAAGGCCACCATGGAGAGCTCCGCGGCTCTCGACAGCGTGGCGTCGGTCAGGTCCGGCTCGCC
Organism: Bryobacteraceae bacterium; assembly: GCA_050015435.1. Taxonomy (GTDB): domain Bacteria; phylum Acidobacteriota; class Terriglobia; order Bryobacterales; family Bryobacteraceae; genus Palsa-187. The sequence continues at coordinate 817 of JBEKBK010000256.1, read as the reverse complement.
TTCGCGGGCGTAGATCGGTACGCGATAGTCGTTCTCGGGACCCTCAAAGGGAGCCGGATAGTGGCCGGCAATGTGATCCACAGGCAGCGCCTTGAAATACTCGGGCGCGGACTCGCGCAAGTCGATCCTCAGGTTGTCCCGGATGCCGTGCAACATCTCATACAGCGCATAGAGTTGCTCCCGCGGAATTGCGGGTTCGCCTTTCGCGAGGCGTTTCACGATATCGCCGCGCCACCAATCCTGGATGAGCTTTTTCAGAATCGCTTCGCCATGATCGGGCAGCTGGTCAGCCACAGCGATTGCGGCGAGGGCGCGCGCGCTGTTTCGGCGAATATCGCCGGGGGGCGCTGGAGTTTCGAGGCCGCGCTGGAGCTTCGCCACGAAAGCGTCGGTCTGCTGCTTGGTCATGACCGGAGCGCACCAATCGAACACCAGGGCAAGCTGGCGCAGGTCCCGCAGCGGGTCGGCACTGTTGCCGACCGCCCACTCGACCGCCTTTTTGCCGGCGGCAGGATCGCGAACTACCTGATAATACAGAGCCAAGGCGAATCCAGATTCCGGCATAGGGGCGCCGCCGGACACAAATCCGTCAAACTGCTGCCAGCGCATGGATTCCCGCTGACGCTCCCGTTGGAGCAGGCGCAGGCGTTGGTTCGTGACTAACAGGCGCGGGGAATCCGTAAAGACGTGGTAATCCTCGTCGGTGGCGGTCTGGGAAAATGCCGGGACCACGGCAGCCAGCAAGGGAAGCAACGCGGCCATCAGACTGTTGAACGACTTCATTTTCAATAAGCTCATTGTGTCACAGCGACACACC
>JBEKBK010000255.1:0-11432 GCA_050015435.1 Bryobacteraceae bacterium | reverse complement strand
TGCAGAATGTGGAAGACCGCGTCGCCGAGGGTGAGCGAATCGCCCTCCCGCGCTTCCGTGTCGATGTCCGTGCGCGTGGGTGTCGGCATATCCAGCCAGGACGCCTGCATATCGAGGTGATCGTAGAGCGGTTGGTCGTTCTGGTTCATATACACCGGAGCGCCGGTGGCAGCCTTCAGCTTGGCCGCACCGCCGATGTGATCGATGTGGGCGTGGGTGATCACAATCGCCTGCACCTGAAGACCGTGCCGCGCCAATATAGCGAGAATCTCGTCGATGTTATCGCCAGGATCGATCACAATGGCCCGACGCGACTGCTCATCTCCGAAAATCGAACAGTTGCACTGCAGAATGCCCACCGGAAGAATCTCGTGAATCACAAGCTCGATTGTATACTCGGGACATGGACGCCGTTCTCCCGATTCTCATGCGATGGCTTCATATCGCTTCCGTCGTCGTGCTTTTGGGCGGCGTTTTCTACGCGCGCGTGGTGTCGGGCGAACTCGCGAAGAATTTCAAGCCGATCGCCTTCGGCGCAATCGGCGGGCTGCTGCTCTCGGGCACTTACAATTTCCTCACCAAGCCCTTTTATCCGCCGACCTATCAAATGTGGTTCGGGATCAAGATCTTGCTCGCCCTGCACGTTTTCGCGTCCGTGATTCTTTACCGGGAAGGCAAGCGGCGAGCCTTGACCGGAGTGGTGATTTCCGGAGCATTCATTCTTGGCATCTCGGCATATCTGCGGTGGATCTCCATACGATGACTGCCGGCTACCGGGCGCTGCGCGAAGGTGCGGCCTGGCTCGATCTGTCGACTCGCGGCAAGCTCCGCGCGTCGGGTGACGATCGCGCGCGCCTCTTGCATGCGATGACCACCAATCACATTGAACAATTGAAACCTGGCGAAGGATGCTACGCATTCTTCCTCAACGCGCAGGGCCGGATTCTTGGCGATGCAAATGTGCTGTGCTTCGAGGACCATTTCCTGCTCGATACCGAACCCGAGACCAGACAGAAGTTATTTGACCACCTGGACCACTACATCATCGCGGATGACGTTACTCTAGAGGACCAAACGGATCGCGTCGTGACCATCGCGGTCGAGGGTCCGGAGACGAGCCCGGTACTCGGTAAGCTTGGTGCTCCGCTTCCCCGGCATCCTTATTCGACGGCGCAATGGGAATCGAGAATCGTCGCGCGCCTTAATTCGACCGGCGCTGACGGGTATTTTCTGTTCGTTCCGGTGGACGAGAAGGCGGATTTGACCACGCGGCTTTCGTCGGCGGGAGCCGTGGAAGCGACTGCGTCTGACGCGCGGACGGTCCGAATTGAGCATGGCCGGCCGCGATACGGTGAAGAGATTACGGAGCGCTATCTCGTCCAGGAGACGGATCAGCTTCACGCCGTGCACTTCAGCAAGGGCTGCTACCTGGGCCAGGAAATTGTGGAGCGGGTGCGCAGCCGCGCCCAAATCCATCGCGTCTTGCGCCGTTTGGAAATCGATTCGCAGCAGCCTCCCGAGGCAGGCGCGAAACTAAACTCCGGTGAGGCCGCGGCGGGTGAAATCGCGAGCGCGGTGTTTTCGCCGGCTCTGGGCAAGACCGTAGCCCTCGCCTACGTGCGGGTACCTTATACCGAGCTGGGAACGGAACTCTCGTTGGGCGAGTTGAAAGTTCGAGTCTGTTAGTGGGCGTGGACTTCCGGTTCCACCGGGAACACGAAATGTTCCCCCGCGGCGTCGATCACCAATTGCCCGGGGCCAAGAGGCTTTCCTTGATTCGGATAGAACACGGCGCCGTCCGTGGATTGTCCAGGCAACAACTTGGTAGTGACCAGGACGATCGCGGAGGCCGCGGCGGCAGCTTTGAGCTTGGTGGAACCCAGCTCCGCTATCGCGTTTTGGCGCCTTGATTCGTATCCGTTCGTGGAGCGCAGTTGGGTGTTGCCATACAGGCCCGCCTCATAAGCCGTCACTAGTTTCATGACATCTCCGCGGCTGGCTTTAGCGAGCATAGTCGTCACCACGGCTCCAGCGGCCGACGCTTGCACCACGGTTCCGTCCGACCGCTGGAATTTGAAGTCCTCGGGCCGGATTCCCCACGACACCGGTGAGCCATTGGAAACCGCTACTTGCAGGATCGCGTAGTCGCGCACATGGGTTGGCAGCGGGGCGAACATAATGGTGAAGCCATTGCGGGTCAGAGCCTTATACTTGAGTCCGGCGGACTCGAACTCGATGACCTGCGCCTCCATGGTGACCAGCACGGCGAGGCCGAAAATGACACGTCCAAGAGTGCGCAAAGGAAAAGGAATCATCAGCATGAGCGCGCGTTTCAGTTCTCTTACTCATCATAGACCGCTAACGCCTGTTAATGAATGATGCGTTTTCTGAGCCGCCCGCGTCGCCAGCCGCTGCTCCCGCTTTCGCAAAGCCGGCGAGTCCTGGGTGGGCGAGGGCGCAACGCGTCATCTCGAGCGCCATGCCGTAGTTCTTTTCGCGATGTTCGTAATGCTTGGCGAGCTCCTCGAAGGCGCGCACGCGAAACGGATTCTTGGCGACAGTCAGGTCCGCTCGGCCCAGTTTGCGTTCGAACATGGCCGCGTCCCACAGCGTCTGGAACAGAAGTTCGTCACTTAATCCAGTGTCCACGGCGCGGCGAAAAAGTTGCAATGCCGGCTCAAGCTCGCCCGCTTGGCGCAGCCAGTGCGCGATTCCCAAAGCCTTAGCTGGCCGGTTCCCGGAACACTACCAGCGTGGCCGCGCGTCCTCTTAGGTTCCTGTGGGAGCCGATGTTTGATAAGCCGGCGTCTGGCAAACTGGTGGCCAACAGGAACGCCGGGATGGTAGGGAGCTTTGGCTTAGTCCCGATAACGCCAGAGAACGGTATCTAAATTGCGCCGGTACGCATCGTGCCGAGGAAGGGAGCGCTTCGAGCGGTGGAGGCTGGGGAGATCGGGATCGAGGCCGTACCGTTGGAGAGAGGCGACGTACTGACCTCCCATCCTTAGGTGCTGCATCGAGGCTCTCCAAATACGACCAACCCCCCCCGTGCCTTTGCCAGCGCGCGCTATGTGCGCCGCTGGTATGCTGACCACGGTCGCGAGGTCGATTGAATTCTCCGCGCGGTTTGGGGTTCGCTGACGCCCGAGCAACAGGGTGTGATGCGATTTCTATTCCAGTTCGGATCGTGACCCTTCGTGCGGATTGTCATAGAGTAAAATCGTCTGAATCTATGGCATTGGCAACTGGCGCCAAACTCGGCTCCTACGAAATCGTCTCGCTGCTCGGTCGTGGGGGCATGGGTGAAGTGTACCTCGCACGCGACACCAAGCTGAAGCGTGACGTAGCGTTGAAGGTCCTGCCCGAAGCTTTCCTCAGTGATCCTGTGCGTTTGGCTCGCTTCCAGCGTGAAGCCGAGGTGCTGGCTTCGCTCAACCATCCGAAGATCGCGCATATTTACGGCGTGGAAAACTTCGCGTTGGTAATGGAGTTGGCCGAGGGCGAATCACCCGCAGGTCCCATGCCTTTCGATGAGGCCTGGAAGATTTGTTTGCAAATCGCCGACGCCTTGGAGTATGCCCATGAAAAAGGCATCGTTCACCGAGACCTGAAGCCTGCCAATGTTAAAGTCACCGCCGACGGCGTGGTCAAATTGCTCGATTTTGGATTAGCGAAGGCGTTCAGTGTGCAAGACCTGGATGCACGAACGCAAGCTAATCCCATGGATTCGCCCACGATTACGCTCGGCGCGACCGTGCCTGGGACCATTATGGGTACGGCTGCGTATGTGGCCCCGGAGCAGGCCAAAGGAAAAAGGGTGGACCAGCGCGCCGACATTTGGGCCTGGGGCGTAATGTTGTATGAGCTGGTGACGGGCGAGCAGACGTTCAAGGGCGAATCCGTTGCCGAAATGCTCGCGCAGGTTTTGACGGTTCAGCCGGACCTCGAGAAAGCTCCACCTCAAATTCGAAAGCTGCTGCGGCGATGTCTCGAAAAAGATCCCAAGCAACGCCTGCGGGACATCGGCGAGGCGCGGTTCTTGCTTGAGGAGCCGGTTGGTCCTGCGGCAGCCGTCCCAGCAAGGTCGTCTCGCGGAAAGACCGGTTGGATCGTGGCAGGGCTGATGGCCCTCATCGCGGGTGCGGCGCTCTGGGCCCCGTGGCGTGCGGAGCGGACGGCGGCCAGTCCAGTGACGCGTTTGACCATGGAAATCGCGCCCGCCGACATGCTGGATCCGACGTTCTTCTCCCGGCCTGCTTTCACGCCGATGACGTTCTCGCCTGACGGAAATACGGTGATCTTTGCCGGGGCCCAGGGTAAAACCCCCGAAGTTTCAGCTTTATCGACGCGCGCTCGACCAGAGTAACGCCACACCTATCATGGGCACCGAGGGTGCGGAGGAGCCTTTCTTCTCGCCGGACGGAAAGTCGGTTGCCTTCTTCGCCGGTGGGAAGCTGAAGAAGATTGCGATGAGCGGCGGACCGCCCGTTACGATCTGCGATCTGCCTGGGACCCGCTTTGCTGCCTTCGGGGCGAGTTGGTCTTCGACAGATGACATTGTTTTCGCCGTAGGCTCCGCTGGACTGATGCATGTTCCGGCTGGTGGCGGAACCCCGCAGGTGCTCCTTAAGAGCGATCCGGCCAAACCGGCGGAGACCTACAGTTCCCCTCAGTTTCTGCCCGGGGAAAAAAATCTGCTCTTTACCGTGCGTGCCTCCGACAACTGGGATGAAGCTCAGGTGATCGCTCGACGGCTGGACACGGGAGACCAGCGGACGTTGATCAAGGGCGCTACAGACGCGCGGTACGTACCCACTGGATACTTGGTATACATGCAAAACGCGGTTCTGATGGCGGCGCCATTTGACGCCGGGCGGGCGCAGTTGACGGGTTCGCCAGTAGCGATGCTTGACGGCGTGATGCAATCTGTGAACATGCCCAACGCCACTTACGAATCCGGCATGGGCCAATTCGCGTTTTCCGCATCCGGCAGTCTGATCTACGCTTCGGGCGGAATCGCCCCCTTTACTGGCGGAATTCTGGTCCGCGTCGATCGCCAGGGTGTGCCAACGGAATTGAAGACTCCGAAGGGCCGGTATTTGCATGGGCGGGTGTCGCCGGATGGGCAAAGGTTCGCGGCTTCCCGGGGCGCCGAGACCAACCGGACTTCCGATATCTGGACGATCGATATCAATACGGGAAGCTCGACGCGATTGACTTCCGACGGTGCCGGCGGCCTTCTCCTCTGGTCACCAGACGGGAAGCGCATTATCTTTAGGGGCAAGAACGGGCAACTTCTCTCCATCGCCGCGGACGGAAGCGGTTCAGTGGAAAGCGTGACGGCGAGTACGTCGGCAATCCCGGCATCATGGTCCGGGGTTGGGAGGCGCCTCGCGTACCTCGAATTGCACGATGGTCAGAATCAGATCTGGACACGGCCGATGCCGGGACCCGGAGAGCCCCAGCGATTTGCCGAGTCTCGATTCAGACTGTGGGACGCCGATTTTTCTCCGGATGGCCATTGGATCACCTACAGCACGAATGAATCCGGGACGGATGAAGTGTATGTCCAGGCATTTCCCTCCGGCGAAAAGCACCGCATTTCGACAGCGGGCGGCGTGAATCCTGCCTGGGCGCGAAACGGCCGCGAACTGTTTTATATCCAGCCCGCCCGGTCCGCTGACAAGGACGCAATGATGGCGGTGGATTTCGCCATGGGCGGGACCTATAAAATCGGCGCGCCGCACCAATTGTTTGAAGGACCGTTGGACGTCACGGCTCCAACGCGGAACTATGACGTAACCCCGGATGGCCACTTCATCATGCTGCGGTCGTCCGAGGAGCCGCCCGACCAGTCGGTGACGAAACTGAATGTGGTGCTCAACTGGTTTGACGAGCTGAAGAAGCGCGCTCCCCGGAGCGCTCATTAATCCGCCGAGTCATCTGAAAATCCCGGCTCCGGCTCCCCTCTGTCCGCGCGCGAGCAGGCGTTGCTCGCGCTTCCGCAATGCGGCCGAATCCTGGTGGGTGATGGCGCAGCGCGTCATCTCGAGCGCCATGCTGTAATTTTTCTCGCGATGTTCGTAATGCTTGGCGAGCTCCTCGAGAGCCCGCACGCGAAACGGATTTTTCGTCGCGGCCAGGCTGGTCCATTCTGCCAGCGCCCGATCCGCGCGGCCCAGTCTGCGCTCGAGCAGGCCCGCGTCCCAGAGCGTCTGGAACAGGAGCTCGTCGCTCAATCCGGCGTCCACGGCGCGCCGAAAGAGCTGCAAAGCCGGTTCCAGCTCGCCCGCCTGGCGCAGCCAGCGCGCGATTCCCAGGGCCTCGGACCCGTGGCGGAACGGCATACTAGCCGGGTCCTGGAACGCCAGCGGCACAATCCCGGCCAGACATGCCAACGTTAGAATATCGGTGCAGTTGTGATGGAAGATCGGAAGCATGCGGGCGGCATCGCGTGTGCGCAGATATTCGAAATAGACGTACGGGATGAGCGCCCCGGCCAGATCGCCCTGCCGCTCCACTCCCAACACCTGGTTTTCGAGATCCACCAGCCGGCAGCTTTCAAACCGCAGCCTCCACAGACGCCGCGCGCCATACAGAAGATCGAGATGCTGTAAACGGCCGAACGGAGGGCGCGCGCGGTTCAAACGATAACGCGTCTCGAGCAGCGGCTGATCGAACGTGCGGCCGTTGTAAGTGACCAGCACGCGAAAGGGCGCCAGGTGGCGCGTGACCGCGTCAAGAAGGCTCGCTTCCTCCGCGTAATCGCGCATGAAAAACTGCCGGACGTGGAAACCCTGGCGCGTGATGCGCCCAATGCCGACGAGAAAGGCGCACGTGCCGCTTCCTCCGGAGAGTCCGGTCGTTTCGGTGTCCAGAAAAGCCCACTCTTCAGGCGCAGCAGGAGAAATGCCGCCTTCTGAAATCGAATCGAAGAGATTGGATGGCAGATCGGCTAGCGCTCCAATATCGGAACTGCCGTGATGCCGGTGGCGCTCATAGAGCTTCTCGGTTTCGAAGTGGCTCCCGTATTCGGTGGCGACTTCTTCGCCGCTGAGGAACTCTTCGACGAAGGAGGGGGGGCTGGGCGCATGGGCGCGAGCCTCGTATTTTTGATCTATACGCGCAACGCGCTGCCGTAGGACCGCGAGCTGCTCCCGTAAGTCGCTCATTCGCCTTTTCTTTGCCAGAATAGCAGAGTGCCGCGAAGGAAGGAAACCGGAAGAGGCGAAGTGCTTGGAAGGCCCGGAAAATCGCGGTTTTTTGACACATTCCCCTTTACAGACGGTTTCCCGATCCCTTATCATTTAGAAGCAAATGCGGACTTGGCGTGCAGATGGCGCGTTCCGCAGCTACGTTCATTCGGGAGAATCACTAAAAAAGGAGAAACATGGCAGCAAAGATGACTCAATCGCAGATGGTGAAGGAGCTGGCGGCGGCAGTCGGCGTGAACAACAAAGTCGCCAAGTCTTTCACGATCGCCTATGCTGAGCTGGCGGTTCGCGAAACCAAGAAAAATGGTGTGTGCGTTCTGCCCGGCATCGGCCGACTGGTGCGCGTCGATCGCAAGGCGCGTATGGGCAGAAACCCAGCAACCGGCGAAGCGATCAAGATCCCGGCAAAGAAGGTGGTAAAGTTCCGGGTGGCCAAAGCGGTGAAGGACGCGATTGTCCCGCCGAAAAAAGCAAAGGCGTAAGGCCAGGCCAAGAAATGCAGAACCCCGCTCCGGAACAAATCCGGGCGGGGTTTTTGCTGAATACCGATTGAGGCGCTCGCGGTCACTTCCCAGCCGCGCCGGAAGCCGTCAGGCCTGCTTCTTGTCGTCGGGTGGGGGTGGCGGCGGCTTCAAAGAATCTTTGAAGTTGCGGATACCTTCGCCCAAGCCCTTGGCAACCTCAGGGATCTTCTTGCCTCCAAAGAGAAGCACGGCGACCAGCAGGATTACCATCAACTCAGGGAAACCGATAGAACGGAACATTATACGGCCTCCTTCCGTTGCAAGTCTAACACATACGGTTACCAGGACGCGAAAATGAAGGGAAAAAAGGCGAAACCCAAGTTCGATCAGCACAAGGAAGTTCGCGCCATCGCCCGCGAACGGGTGGGCACGGTCAAGGCGGCGAGAATCATCGAACCCAAAGCCAAACGGAAGAAACCCAAACACAAAGAGCCCCTGATGGATGCCGAGCGGTCCTGACGTGGTAAAAAATGTCTATGGCTTTCGTGCGCGTCGGATCGGCCGCTGAACTCCCTCCGGGCAAAGTGATGCAGGCCGAAGTTGGCGAGAACTCCTATGTAATCTGTAACGCTTCAGGCGAGCTCTACGCCTACGACGGAGTGTGTCCTCACGCCGGCGGCCCGCTGGGCGAGGGGGCGATGGATGGGGACCACATCGTGTGTCCCTGGCACGCGTGGGAGTACGACTGCCGCACCGGCGTCAATGACTTCGACGAAGACGTGAAGCTAACGCCTTTCCCCGTGAAGGTCCAAGGCGACGACATTCTGATCGATGTCCCTTAAGCACATATCGAGGGGAATTGGCTTATTGACGTTCATGCACGTTCATTCACGGCCCAAAGTCTTTCTCACCTAGCGTGCCGGAACTTCCCGAAGTCGAGACGGTAGTGCGGTCCCTTGCATCGCGCCTGGCTGGCCGGCAAATTGTGTCCGTGGTGTTTACTTCACGCTTCGTGACCCCGGGCGATCGAAAGAAACTTGCCGCGCGCCTTACCGGGCGCAAAATCGAGTCCGTGCGCCGGCGGGGCAAGTTCATCGTGATCACACTCGACCAGGGCACGTTCGTCGTGCACCTTGGAATGACCGGGAAACTGCTTCTGGACGGCGTTCGGAATGACCACACGCATGGGGTATTTGAACTCGACCGCGGGGTTCTGCTGTACGAAGATCCGCGCCAGTTCGGGCGCGTCGAATGGGGCGACCGGCGCGTGGCGCGTCTGGGCCCGGAGCCCCTTGAAATCGGACTCCAGGAGTTCTGCGAGCGCTTGCGTCGCCGCAAGGCACACGTGAAACCGCTGCTGCTGAATCAGGCGTTTCTGGCCGGTTTGGGAAACATTTACGTCGACGAATCGCTGTTTGCCGCGGGAATTCATCCGCTGGCGACCGCTTCGAGGCTCAGCGAGGCGCGGGCCGCCCGCTTGTACCAATCGATTCAAGACACTTTGTCGCTCGCGATCGCGCACCGCGGCTCCTCCATTTCGGATTACGTGGATGGCGACGGCCAGCGCGGCGATTTCCAACTCCTGCACCACGCCTACGGGCGGGAAGGTGAGCCTTGCTCGCGGTGCGGCACACCGGTGAAGAAGATTCTGGTGGCTCAGCGCGGCACGCACTTTTGTCCGAAGTGCCAGAGACGCTAACTACTCGGCTGCGGCCTTCGCGATTTCATCGGCGACTTCGACCACCGCCTTCATCGCCTTCACGTCATGCACGCGCACCAGGTGAGCGCCATTCAGAACGGCTGCGGTGACGGCTGCGGCGGTCGCGAACTCGGTGCTCTCCACCGACTCTTTGCTCAGAAAATGCTTGCGCGAAGGGCCGATCAGCACGGGCAGGTCGAGTTGCGCCAGTTGCCTAAGATCCGCCAGAATCTTGGCGTTCTGTTCCTTGCGCTTTCCAAAACCCATGCCGGGATCGATCACCAGTTGCCGGCGTTCCAAACCCGCGTGCACGGCGCGATGCACCGAGGCGTCCAGTTCGGAGGAGATGGTGCGCATGACGTCGCTCAAGGGTGGGAGCTTGGTCCAGGTCTCCGGCGTTCCGCGCATGTGATTCAGGATCAAACCGGCGTTCGCATAAGCCGCCTTGCGAGCCAGATCCGCATCAAAGGTCAGCGCGCTTGGATCGTTAATGATGTCGACGCCCAGCTCCAGCGCCTTTTCCGCGACGCTCGCCTTGTAGGTGTCGACGGAAATGGGCACGGTCAATTTATTCTGAATTCGCTTGAGGACGGGTATGAGGCGGCGTAGTTCCTCGGCTTCAGAAATGCGTGCGGAACCCGGCCGCGTGGACTCCGCGCCGATATCGATGATGTCCGCGCCCTCCTCTTCGAGCTCTACGGCGCGGGCGAAGGCGCGATCCGGATTCTGATATTTTCCGCCGTCCGAAAACGAATCCGGCGTGACGTTCAGCACCCCTACCAGGAGCGTTCTCTCGCCGAGGTTCAAAGTCTTGCCCCGGAACTTCCATTCAAAACGCTTGCGGCTCATGAAGTCCTACCAGCGTAGCGCAGGTGGGTTCAGTCAAAATGGAAGTTCATGGTTGAAACCATTCAGTGGTCCGGCGACGGGGTCGCTATGATCGATCAGACGCGTCTGCCGCGGGAGCAGGTGGTGGTCACTTGCCGAACCTATCAGGAGCTGGCGGAAGCAATTCGCAGTATGGTAATTCGAGGCGCGCCGGCCATCGGCGTGGCGGCCGCCATGGGGATTGCCCTGGGCGTCCGTGACGGCGCCGACTTTGAGACGGTCTGCAGTACGCTTGGGCAAACGCGGCCGACCGCGGTGAACCTGTTTTGGGCGATCGACCGGATGCGGCGCGTCCACGCGTTGAACCTCAACGGAAGCAGGCCGGAACTTGCGCGGCGAATGCAGGAAGAAGCCGAACAGATCCGGCTGGAAGATATCGCTACGTGCCGCGCCATCGGGAGGAACGGAGCGCCGCTGGTCCCCGACGGGAAAACCGTGCTGACGCATTGCAATGCCGGCGCGCTCGCGACTGCCGGTTATGGGACCGCCCTGGGCGTGATCCGCGCCGCGATCGAATCCGGCAAGCAGATCGACGTATTTGCTTGTGAGACCCGGCCATTCCTGCAAGGCGCGCGGCTTACGGTCTGGGAGCTGCAACAGGACGGCATCAAGACGACACTGATTACCGACAGCATGGCCGGCCATTTTCTGCATTCCGGGCGCATCGGATGCGTCGTGGTCGGCGCCGACCGTATCGCCGCCAATGGCGACGTCGCGAACAAGATCGGCACCTATTCGGTGGCCGTCCTGGCCAAGGAGAATGGCGTGCCGTTCTACGTGGCCGCGCCGGCGTCGACCTTCGATCTGACTCTCGCTTCCGGAGACGCGATCCCCATCGAACAGCGTCCTGCCGCCGAAGTTACCCACGTTTTCGGAGTCCCGGTGGCGCCCGCGGACATCGCCGTGGAGAACCCGGCGTTCGACGTTACCCCGGCGCGATACATCACGGCGATCATCACTGAATGCGGTGTGGCGCGGCCTCCATTCGAGGAGTCGCTTCGTGTTACGCTCGGCTCATGCGAGCATTCGGCTCACTTTTGAGTACGCGCAAAACGGAGCGCGGCGCGATCGGTTCTTCGTCTGACTGGAAGGTGCGCGCCGCACCCTTTGCGCCACTATTGAGCACGCGCAAGACGGAGTGCGGCACGATCGGTTCCTCGTATGACT
>JBEKBK010000254.1:0-11436 GCA_050015435.1 Bryobacteraceae bacterium | reverse complement strand
TTGCTGTACTGGATGTCAGTACGTTACGGGTGAGGAACATCGATGGCTCTGGCAATTTTGTTGTCGCGTGGTCGCCGGACGGGAGAAGTCTTTTAGTCCACCGGAATCAGCTATCATGCTGGCCAACCTTGTTCGGCACTAGCTTGGCGGTCGTAGATTTACAGACCGGCCGAAGAACCTGGCTAAAGAGTGCCCATTGCAAGATCACCTACGGATCGTACGGATGGGTGGATCGCCGAGTTGTGCAGTAAATTGTATTGTCAATGTGTCGATTTCGGACCGGCTCATTCGTTACTCTTTGGAGGGGATAACAATGCCGAATTACCTGCTTCTGCTTTACGAGGACCCTTCGGGCTGGCAGAAACTAAGCCCAGAGGAAATGCAGAACGCGATCGAAAAGTATATGGCCTGGACGAAGAAGCCGTTCATGGTGGATAGCAAGCGGCTGGCTCCAAACGTCGGCCGCGTGATCCGTTCGCAAGGCGGAAAACCGCGTGCGACGGACGGACCCTATAGCGAAACCAAGGAAATCCTCGGCGGCTTCTACGCCATTGAGGCGGCGGATTACGACGAGGCCGTCCAGCGGACGCTGGATCACCCGCACCTGGAATACGGCGGCACCATCGAGGTCCGGGAAATTTACCGGAGGTGAGCCCCACACCGGACACGTCAGTCCTTCTGGATCACCTGTTTCGCCATGAAGCCGGCCGGATGGTCGCGCATTTAGCTCGCATTCTAGGTCCGGCTCACCTGGATCTCGCCGAAGAGACCGTGCAGGAAGCCATGCTCAAGGCTCTGCAGACCTGGCCATATCAGGGTCTGCCGGAGAATCCTTCCGCATGGCTTTTTCGAGTCGCTCAAAACAGCGCGATTGACGCCGTCCGGAGGAACCGCCTGATCGGCCAGAAGACGGATGCCGTGGTCGCGGAGATTCACCGGTCGACCAAAATCGAATTTGCAGATCCGGACTTCGAGGAGCAGCTTCGTGACGATGAGCTGCGCCTGATCTTCATGTGCTGCCATCCAGCGATTCCCCGGGACGCGAGGGTCGCACTGAGCCTGAAGATCGCCGGAGGATTCAGCGTCCGCGAAATTGCCCGCGCCTTTCTAATGGACGAGCAGACCATCGCGCAGCGGCTGGTTCGCGCCAAACGCCAGATTCGCGATCAAGCCTTGACCCTGGAAATGCCGAAAGGGCCCGAGTTGCAGAAGTGTCTCGATTCAGCGCTCGAAGTGGTCTATTTTATCTTCAACGAGGGCTACACCGCGCACGAAGGCGAGGATCTGATTCGCCAGGATCTATGCGTGGAAGCTTTGCGACTCGCACAGAGAATTGCGTTCTCCTCCATCGCGACCCCGGCTGTACATGCGCTGGTGGCGGTGATGGCGTTTCATGCCGCTCGTCTGCCCGCACGGACGGACGAGGCCGGAGAACTTATTCTTCTTGAAGATCAAGATCGTTCGCGTTGGGACCAGCGCCTGATCGCGATGGGGTTCCACCACTTCGATCGATCTATCTGCGGCGATCAGGTCTCCGAATATCATGTGCAAGCGGCGATCGCGGCCACACACGCACGCGCGGACAGTATGGAATCGATCCATTGGCCGATCATTCTCGAACTTTACGACCAGCTCTTCGCGATGAATGCTTCGCCCATCGTCGCGCTCAATCGCGCGGTGGCCATCGCCAAGGTCCGGGGAGCCGAGGAGGCGCTCGCGGCAATCGTGCCGCTCGAGAATGATCCAAAGCTGCGTGACTATTACCTTTATCTTGCGGTTCGGGGACACCTTCTGCTAGCCTTGGACCGGCACGCGGACGCAGCGGATTGCTTTCGGAATGCATTGCAACGACGCTGTTCGGACCCGGAGCGGCGGTTCTTACTACGAAAACTTAGTGAATGTGAACCGGACTAATTCACCTGTTTCCACTTCTTAAGCAAGGCCTCGCGATCAAGCTTGCTGCCATGCAGATACACTTCCGATATCTGCCGCAGGTTGCGAATGTTCTCCAGCGGATTTGCATTAAGCACCACGAAATCGGCGCTCTTACCTACGGCCAGCGTCCCCATATCCTTGATGCCGATCAATTCCGCCGGAGTTTTAGTCGCACAGACGATCGCCTGTGAGGGCGTCAGTCCGAACTGAACGTAGCGCCCAAGTTCGTGATGATCCGCCCAGCCGAACGAATAACGGTTGACAATGCCGGCGTCGGTCCCCAGCACGATCCGGACGCCCGAGGCGATCATTTTTGGAAAATTGGCGGCTAACATTTTCTCGCGCCTTTCCGCATTAGGAGATAGAGGCCCGCAAGATGATTTGCGAACCGATGCAATCATTTCGGCCGGCAGCACCTGATCGACGAACGGCTCGTTGTCGCACACTTCGCTCCGATCGCCCAGACCCATCACCGGCGTCCAGTACGGCTTTTTCTCGCGAAGCAGCGCGAGAAATTCCTCGTCGAGCGGCTCGGTAATGATATGCACTAGCACATCCGCGCCCGCGCGCACCACGGCCTTCTGATCGGCGAGCGTCAACGCGTGGGCATGCACCAGCATGCCGTGTTTATGCGCCTCATCAATGACGGCGTTGTAGACTTCCGGCGTCATCTTGGGGTACGTCCCTCGACGGTCGTCCACCCAGATTTTCACGTTCTTCAGGTTCTTCTGGGCCATGGACTGAACGGCCGCGCGGGCCTCCGCTCCCGTCGAGACTTCGTACACGGAATGTAGAACCTTGGTTCCCTTCATGAGGGTCGCATCCGGCCCGCCGTTGGGCGGCGCCATGCCTGGTATGAAGAAGAATCGGGACGCCGGCGGAAACTTCCCCGCTAGTTGTTCCTTCTGAAACTCGATGGAAGCGTCCGTCGGGCTGCTGCCGACCGTTTGCGTGGCGCCGATGCCGTAGAACGCCTCACGCTGGAGATGATCGAGCACGTTCTGAGGAGTGTAGTTCGCGGCGCCCCAGCTTGTATATCCTTCATACCCGATGTGGACGTGCACGTTGATCATCGCGGGTATGACGCTCTTGCCCGTGAGATCAATATGGGTGGCGCCTCGAGGAGCGGCGATTACGCCCTTTTGACCCATAGCGCTGATGTGGCCATTCTGGACCACGAAAGCTCCGTTCTCAATGGGCGCGGTTCCATCACCGATGATCAAACGGGCGCCTTCGTAGACCACTGGTTGTGAATGCAAAAGACAGGCGGTGACCAGAGCCGCGAAAATACCGGATTTCATGCCGTGCCTCCCTATCCCGAACTTTTCAGAACCAGTATACAGACGCACCCGAACACCTACGCCGACTGCCGTTAGAATGAGGAGAGTACATTGGGCTTGACGACTACAAGGTCGTGATCTATCGCAATCAGCCGACCGGCTGGGTCGCGGAAGTGCCCTCGATACCTGGCTGCTATGCTCTGATGCCCAGCCGTGCCGAGGCACTCCTCGAACTGGAGCACGTCTTTGCCATGATTGAGGCGGAATTCCGCGATCGAGGCGAACCCCTGCCGGTGGACACCACCGAGATCGTGCGTGCCTAGCCGACAGAATCCTTAGCAGGGTGCTGAAAAAGCCAAACGCATCGCCTGCCACAGATGAACACTGATGGACACAGATTGAAGGGGATTGGCTTATCGGTGTTCATCAGCGTTCATCTCTGGCTCAAGATGGTTTTGGCTTCTTCAGTTCGGATCGGAATGATCTCATTCGAATAGAAACGGGCCATTTACGCGGCCCCGTTCTCGCTAATTTGCGCCTCAATTTCCGCAGCGTGAGAACGTGCGTACGCCCACGCATTCACCAGTCCTCCGCGCGCAACGCGGGATGCGCTTCTAGGAGCGCCTGTTCGCTGGTCCCCAAGCGCCTGGCCTGCTGCAGAAGCCAAACGGGAATCCTGGTGGGAACGATGCACGGTTCTCCGCCAGATATGTCCGGACGACGGTCAATACCGGGAAGAGTCGTCGCCACTCGCCATGGCGTGTGCTTCAATTCTCGCCTGAAACCCCACGGCTCTGCTACAAGCCACGCTACGCGGTGGCTGTTTCCATCTGGGTGAGGTAGTCGGCGTAGGGACCCTTGAAGTCCGCGATCTTACGATTTTCGAAATACCAAATACGAGTGGCTACTTCATCCACGACGTCGTGGTCGTGAGTGACCAGCAGGACGGTTCCGTCGTATTTTTGGAGCGCAATGTTCAGGGCGTTGATCGATTCCAGATCCAAGTGGTTCGTCGGTTCGTCGAGCATCAGGAAGTTGGGTTTCTGGAGCATCAAGCGGCAGAAAATAAGACGCGCGGCCTCTCCACCGGAAAGGTTTTCAGTACGCTTGGTCGCGTCCTCTCCGCTGAATAACATTTGACCGAGCAGGCCGCGCAGTTCCTGTTGTCCGGCGCTGGGATCGAACTCGTGCAGCCATTCGAGGAGCGTTGCGCCCGGCCGGATGGACTCCTTGTGGTCCTGGGAGAAATATCCCACGGAAACCTCGTGGCCCCAGGTGACCACGCCGCTATCGACCGGAAAGTCGCGGTCCGGCGCATCCACGAAACCCGTAGCGTTGCGCAGCAACGACCGCAACATCGTGGTTTTCCCGGACCCGTTGCGGCCCAGGAGCGCGATTTTTTCGCCGCGGGCAATCGACGCACTGAAGTTCTGAATCACCCGCAGGTTGCCATACGCTTTCGAGAGCCCCTTTATTTCCAGCGGATGCCGTCCTGAAGGGCGTTGGTTCTCAAACTTAATGTAAGGGCGCTGGATGTTCGATTTCGCGAGATCCGAGGTCTGCAGCCGCTCCACTTCTTTTTTGCGCGAGGTTACTTGCGAGGACCTGGTGCCCGCCGAGAATCTCTGGATGAACTCTTTCAACTGCGCGATCTTTTTTTCACGCTGGGCATTCCCGGCTTCCACCCGTGCGCGGATCTGGGTCTTCGCCAGCACCATGTCGTCATATGCGCCGGTGTAGGTAATGATGCTTTGGTAGTCGATGTCGGCCGTGTGCGTGCAGATTTCGTTCAGAAAATGGCGGTCGTGCGAAATGACGATCAGGCAGCCCGTGTAGGCCAGCAGGTAGTTTTGAAGCCAGTGCACCGATTCGAGATCCAGGTTGTTGGTAGGCTCGTCCAGAAGCAGGACGCTGGCGTTGCCGAAGAGCGCTTGTGCCAACAGCACGCGCATCTTCTGTCCGCTTTGCAACTCTGCCATCTGGCGTTCGTGCAGCTCTTCAGGGATATCCAGGCCGCCGAGCAAGGTGGCGGCATCCGATTCCGCCGTGTAACCGCCGTGATCTCCGACGATTCCCTCCAGCTCGCCGAGACGCATGCCATCCTCATCCGTCAAGTCCGCCGTGCGGGCGTACAGCTTTTCGCGCTCCTGCAAGGCATCCCACAAGGGCGTGTTTCCCATAATCACGGCATCCAGAACGCGGTAAGAATCGAAAGCGAACTGGTCCTGATGCAGCATGCCGACGTTCTTCGGCCGGGTGACGGAACCTTTCGTGGGTTCCAGGTCGCCTGCCAGAATTTTCATGAACGTCGATTTGCCGGACCCATTGGGGCCAGTTATCGCGTAGCGCCGTCCCTGAAGGAACGTGGTGGTGACATCCTCAAACAGAATGCGAGCGCCGAAGCGCATGGAAAGGTCGTTTACGGAGATCAAAATAGAAGGTGATTACAGACTGGTGAATTAGTAAGTGGACTTGCGATTTAATTATACAGCAGCGTTGCCGAAGGGCTATCGAACCACTTTACGGAACGAAATCATCGGCGCCCCACCCGAAGATGCGGGAGAAACCTTGGAAGGATTGTCTTTCACTACACAAGGCACGACGTCGTACTCGTAGATGCCCCATCGTGGCGGCTCGAACGCTGTACGAGGCGTAGGCTCGGCGATCACCCGCTTGGCGACGATCTTCCACTTGTCGTCCAATGTGTCGTTTACGGCTTTGTCGGATCTGGATCGAATCGTTTGTGCCAAGAGGGTACCCCGCTGTTCCTATTATCTCTTGTTTCCACTGCGCCAACCATCATCGGCAATGTCGCCAATGGCGACAGGCTATGAAAGATGGCATGATCTACAAAGGACGCCTGTCGTCGAAAGAGCTTCACTATGGATACAAGACCCACGCCGGCCCCGCAGCGGTTCTACGAGACGCTTCATTTTCAGGTGCTGGCCGGGATTATCGCAGGAGTGGCTCTCGGATCCTTTTATCCCACCGTTGGCGCTAGCCTGAAGCCGCTTGGCGACGCCTTCATCAACCTGATCCGGATGATGATTGCGCCGATCATTTTCTTCACCGTGGTGGTCGGCATTGCCAGTGTCGGCGACATGCGTAAAGTCGGGCGCGTTGGGATCAAGGCGCTCGTCTATTTCGAAGTCGTCACGACTGCGGCGCTGCTGATCGGGCTCATCGTCGTCAAAGTCGTGCAGCCCGGCGCGGGCATCAACGCCAATCCGGCCACACTGGACGCAAAGGCGGTTCAGCAATACACAGGTTCGGCAAAAACAATGCACACCGTTGACTTTTTGCTGAACATCATTCCGGACACGGTGGTGAATGCGTTCGCGAAGGGTGAGGTTTTACAGGTGCTTTTACTGGCCGTCCTGTTTGGTTTTGCCCTTGCCACGTATGGCCACGCGAAACCCTTGGTCGAACTGTGTGACTCGATCTCGCACGTCTTGTTCCGCGTAATCGCCGTCATCATGAAGGCCGCGCCGCTTGGAGCGTTCGGCGCCATGGCGTTCACCATCGGCAAATTCGGAATCAAGACTTTGTTTCCTCTGGCCAAATTGGTTGCGTGCGTGTATCTGACAGGCGCGCTATTCGTTTTCGTGGTGCTGGGAATGATCGCCCGGTTGAGCGGATTCAGCTTGTGGAAGCTACTGAAGTATCTGCAAGACGAAATTTTCCTGGTCCTGGGCACGTCGTCCTCGGAAACGGCCTTGCCCAGGATGATCCTCAAGCTCGAGCAACTGGGCTGCTCAAAATCCGTGGTAGGGCTGGTGGTGCCCGCCGGTTATTCCTTCAACCTGGATGGAACGTCCATTTACCTGACCATCGCGGCGGTGTTTGTCGCGCAGGCCACCAATACTCATTTGAGTGCTGGGGAAACGTTTACGCTTCTGGTGGTGTTGATGCTGACGTCCAAGGGCGCTGCGGCCGTTACGGGTGGCGGATTCATTACGCTGGCGGCGACTCTCTCGTCGCTCGGAACCGTGCCCGTGGCCGGGATCACGCTGCTGCTTGGCGTGGATCGCTTCATGTCGCAGATGCGCTCCCTTGCGAATCTGATCGGAAATGCGGTGGCGACCATTGTCGTCGCGAAGTGGGAGCATGAGTTCGATCAGGAGCGGGCGACGGCTGTTCTGAACGGCGAGCTGCCTGCGAAGGAACTGGAGGCCGCGTTGAGCCGGGGCTAGCTACTTCTTTTCCTGAACACTCTCCTGCCGGCGAGCCCCGCCGAGAATATCCGTCAGGGCGTAGTTGCCTTCATGACAGGCGTACTCATAGATCGGCCCCTTCGATGCGGTCAGCGGATATTCAGCAGTCCACGGTTTGGTAAACGTGGTGGGATCGTCCACCGTGAACCTATACAGTATGGTGTTGGCATCGACTCGCGTGAACCGCTCCACCAGATGCAACTTACCGGTGGATCCTCTGAATCTGGTTTTGTCGGTGAAGTTCGTGGTGTCGACCACCAAGGTGTCGCCCTCCCAATGACCGCGCGGATCGCCCATCCATAAACGAACGTCGGCCGGGAGGTGTTGGCTTCCGTCCAACGGGATAATGCGGGCGTCGTGGATCATCTCGACCAGGATCGTGAGGTAACCGGGGGTCTGAACGATTTGATACTCGTTGTTGTACGGACCCGGCATCATCGGCGGTCCAGCGGTCCCCCAAAGAATGCAGCGTTCGGCCAACGACCGGTCTGACGGACGGTCGGCCGGATGGAGCCTCGCTTCGGCGCGCGTGTGATCGATTCTCTTCTGCGCATCTGGAGTCAAGGCAGGAAGCTTCCCGTCCGGAGGGTCGATGATCATCGAGGTTCGGCTGCTTCCGTCTACTTTTGCAAGATGACTGCCGCGATCGTAAAACAGGTCGTTATACGCCCGCGCGACGTCGGTTTCCGGGTCGACGTCGCGGCGATCCATGTTGCCCGTTTCAAGCCGTCGCCGCTCATACGCTGTCGCTTCCGCGTCGGTAAGATTCAGTTTCCCTGCCAGCTCATCAGGGCGTTCCAGGGGCGTAAGCACGGCGTTGGTCCAAATTCCTTGCAGGTCCGGATGGCCGTCCGGGGTGCGTGGAATCGCTGTGGCTTTTGCTTTTGTGGGTGGGTTCTTCGGCGCTGTTTGGTCGGAGAGAAGTGGAAGGGCCGCAGCCAGAGCTACTAAGGAGAGAAATCGCCGATTCATGTACCCTCCAGATCAGCGGCTAACTGAGCCGACTTGATGTAGTATTTAGTATTGCTCTAAACGGGGAGCGGTGCCAAGGGCGGCCTCACGCCGCGAGCAATGGCCCAAAAATGGCCAAAAGATAAGTGGTGCGCATCAACATGGGCCGTTATCTTTTAGAGAGTCGAGGAGCATTAACATGAGAATGTTGCCAGGACGAGTGTTGATGGCGGCGATGACGGTGGTTTGCCTGGCGCCGCAGGCAAAATCTCAGACACCATCCACCACACCGATGTTGTCGGAACAGGCGTTCAAGAACATTCAAGCGCTGAAGGGAATCCCCGTGGACGACTTCATGGGGACTATGGGTATCATGTCGATGGCCCTGGGCTTTGACTGTTCGGAGTGCCACACGGGGGCCGGCACCGACCGGGTGGATTGGGCGGCCGATACTCCCAGAAAGGTCACGTCGCGCAAAATGGTCGCGATGGTGACCAACATTAATCGCACCAATTTCACCGGACGGCAACTGGTGACCTGCTGGACCTGCCATCGCGGCCGCGACCGTCCAGTCACCACTCCGGCCATGGAAATGGTGTATGGCACGCCGCCGTTAGAAGAGGACGACGTCATCAGAGCCACGCCCGGACAAACTCCTCCAGACCAGATTCTCGAGAAATATATTCAGGCTCTCGGGGGCGCGCAGAAGCTCGCCGGCCTCACCAGCTTTGTCGCTGAGGGCAAGAGCGTGGGCTTCGGAGGATTCGGTGGCGACGGCGTGGTCCAACTGTATGCGAAAGCTCCGGATCAGCGTAGCTTGGTCATGGTGTATAAGGACGCCCCGGGCCGCGGCGACACCACCAGAAGCTACAACGGACACATCGGTTGGCTGAGAACGCCACTCAACGTGCTAGGCGAGTACGAGCTCAGCGGAAGTGAGCTCGACGGCGCCAGGCTCGACGCGATGCTCTCTTTTCCGGGGCAGATCAAGCAAATCTTCACCGATTTAAAAACCGGTCCGCCGACCACGATCAGCGACCTTCCCGGTCCCTCCAGCCAAACGTCGGTGCAGTCCAGCGTGATGGTGGGTCAGGATCGCCCGGTTCAGGTCGTCCAGGGAACCGGCCCCAGAGGCTTGCTGGCCACCATGTATTTCGACAAGCAGTCAGGCCTGCTCTTGCGGCTGGTGCGCTATGGGAAGTCGCCAATCGGCCGGTATCCTACGGAGATTGATTTTGCCGATTATCGCGATGTGGGCGGAATCAAGTTCCCGTTCCGCATGACCTTTGCGTGGCTGGATGGGCGGGATGCAATTCAACTGAGCGAGATACGAACGAATGTCCCGATCGACGAGGCTAAGTTCGGAAGACCGCCCGCGCTACAGAAGTAGCGGAACATGCTGGCATACGATCCGCAAACTAATCCGATCAATAACATTGAGTGGGCGTTCCCCTTACTTGAATGCATCCACATCTCGATGTTTGCGCTGTCGGTCGGAACCATCGCGCTCGTGGATCTGCGGCTTTTCGGCGTGGGAGTGCGAAGTCAGACCCCGGCACAGCTTACCAGGGACACTACCCTTTGGACGCTGACCGGCCTCTTCATCGTGATTACCTCAGGCCTCTTGATCTTCACTTCGGATCCGTTGCGCTACTACTACAACCCGACGTTTCGATTCAAAGTTGAATGCCTCCTGGTGGCGATCGTCTACAATTACACGATTCACCGCAAGGTCGCATTGTCGAATCCATCGTTGGGTGTCGGCGTGTTGGTCGGCGGGATCTCTCTGGTGTTATGGGTAGCCGTGGTGTTCGCGGGGCTGCTCTACGCGTTTCTTTGACGGAGTTATCAATGCTTGACAGCGTCTGCCAATCGATCCAAGACACCGGTCTTTTAACCGCCATGCGCGAATCGGCTTGGGTCTATCCGATCGTCCTGTCGACGCATCTGACGTGTATCGCCGTATTCGGGGGGCTGATCCTGCTCACCGATCTGCGTCTGCTCGGCGTGGCATTGCGCGGCGCTTCGGTGTCAGACGTGGTCGGAGGGTTGCGGCCCTGGAAATGGCTGGGCTTCATCATCATGGTGACGTGCGGACTCCTGCTTGGCGGCGCCAAGGCCGAGACGTATTGCAACAACCCGTATTTTCAGACCAAAATCACGCTGCTGGCGCTGGCCGGCGTGCACGCCATAGTTTTTCGCCGCAGCGTTTATCGCAACACCGCGGAGCTCGACCGCCTCAAAGTCATGCCGGGGACGGCCAAGCTGGCCGGTGCTTTGTCGATCGTGCTATGGGTTGGGATTCTGTCGGCGGGAAGATGGATCGCGTACTATGAGCCGCCTAAGCCGGCAGCCAGCGTTTCTAGGGAACTCGCGCAAAACGGAGCGCGGCGCGAAACAGTTCCTGATCCGTCTGGAGGTGCGCGCCGCACCCTTTGCGCTTTTGAGGGCTTGACACGCGCTAAGACTTTGATAACCTTGATACAGCCCCCACGTTCGCGGATTTTGAGTAAGGGAGACGAGAATAAATGAGAACGAAACTAGCCGTTATCCTGGCCGGTACCGGCCTTCTGTTAGGCGCTCTGCCCGTGTGGGCGCATCACGCTTTTGCGGCGGAATTTGACGCCCAAAAGCCCGTCCACTTCACCGGTGTCGTCACCAAAATGGAGTGGATCAATCCTCACGCCTGGATGCACATCGACGTGAAGGGTGCGGATGGCACCGTCACTAACTGGATGATCGAAGCGGGGACGCCCAATACGCTCTTCAGGCGCGGGTTCACCAAAGAGTCCCTGGCGATCGGAACCGAGGTGGTGGTGGACGGTTATCAGGCCAAGGACGGATCGAATCGGGCCAATGGACGGGACGTCACCCTTCCCGACGGGCGTAAACTGTTCCTCGGATCGAACGGAACGGGCGCACCTGACGACCCAGGAAAGTAAAATTTCTGCCTGCCTGACGGACGGCTTTTGCCGTCCGTCAGCCTCACCTCGAAGACACCTCAGAAGGTAGTAGTGTGCCCCTAAGTCTCCCCTGTTGCAATTCCCTCAATCGAA
>JBEKBK010000253.1:0-11487 GCA_050015435.1 Bryobacteraceae bacterium | reverse complement strand
TGCTCGCGCTGGGGTCACAGGAGCGGGTGATGATCCTGGCTCCCATTGTTCGGGGACGCAAAGGTGAATACAAGAAAGAACTGGAGAAGCTGGCTCGCCAAGGATTTGTCAGAGCCCGAATCGACGGGGTACTGCGATCGCTGGATGAAGAGATCACGCTGGATCGCCGGAAGAACCACACCATTGAGGTGGTGGTGGATCGCTTGCTGATTAAGCCCGAGATCGAGAAGCGGCTGGAGGCTTCGATCACCACGGCGACGAAACTGGCGAACGGGCTGGTATTGGTCGCGGTGGTGAACGGAGCGGAGAAATTATATTCTCAAAAGCTTGCGTGTCCGGATTGCGGAGCAAGCATACCGCAACTCGAGCCGCGATCGTTTTCGTTCAATAGCCCTTTCGGAGCATGCGAAACGTGTACCGGGCTGGGTAGCCGATGGAGTTTCGACCCCATCAAGGTAGTGGTGGACCCTGGACGGCCTCTGCTCGACGGCGGACTCGGTCCCGGCGGTGGTGCGAAGCTGATGTCGAACGCGCTCCGCACGCTTGCCCAGCGATTCAAGATCGCGCTCGATAAGCCTTTCGCGGACTTATCGAAGAAGGCGCAGAGCACGCTGATCGATGGCGCCGGTGGTCTGCCCGGCGTGCTCGGCATACTCGAAAAATATTACCGCGGCGGCGAGTTAGAAAATAGCGAGACGTATCGGGAATGGTCCATGCAGTATCTATCGCCGACCACTTGTCCGGATTGCCACGGGCGAAGGTTGAAGCCGTCGAGCCTGGCCGTGCGCGTGAACGGGCTGACCATCGCGGAGCTGACGGAAATGTCCCTGACGCGCGCGCTCGAAACCGTCAAAGGCTGGAAACTCGACCTGCGGCAGAAGCAAATCGGCGGACGCGCCGTCGAGGAAATCCGGAACCGGCTCGAGTTTCTCGTGGCGGTGGGGCTCGACTATTTGAACTTGGAACGATCGGCGGCGACGCTTTCGGGAGGCGAAGCGCAGCGTATCCGGCTCGCGACTCAAATCGGATCCAAACTACGAGGCGTTCTATACGTCTTGGACGAACCCTCCATCGGGCTGCATCCGCGCGACAACAATCGTCTTCTCGATTCTTTGGCCCGGCTTCGCGATCTGGGGAACACTGTGCTGGTGGTCGAGCACGACGCCGAGACCATCGAGCGGGCGGACTATGTCATCGACCTGGGGCCGGGCGCCGGCAGGCTCGGCGGGGAACTGGTAGCACAGGGCACACCCCTGCAGATCGAAGGCAATGCGGCTTCGCTCACCGGGCAATACTTGTCCGGGGTGAGAACCATCCGCACTCCTCCGCAACGGCGCCCGCGTACCGAGCGGCGCATTGTGATTGAAGGCGCCACTGAGCACAACCTCAAGAACATTGAAGTGGAGTTCCCACTAGGGCTCTTCATTGTGGTCACTGGAGTTTCCGGAAGCGGAAAGTCGACCTTGGTCAACGATATTCTTTATCGAGCGGCGGCTCAGTTGGTCTACCAATCGCGTGCCGAACCCGGGGCCCATGGGAAAATCACCGGCCTGGATCTTCTGGATAAGGTCATCGAAATAGACCAGGCCCCGATCGGACGAACGCCGCGTTCCAATCCGGCAACCTACACACAGGTGTTCACACTCATTCGCGACCTTTACGCCAAGCTGCCCGAATCGCGGGAGCGTGGGTACAAACCGGGCCGGTTCAGTTTCAACGTTCAAGGCGGGCGTTGCGAGGCCTGCCAGGGCGACGGGCTGAAGCGCATCGAGATGAACTTCCTGCCCGATGTCTACGTGACCTGCGATGTCTGCCGTGGGCGCCGCTATAACCACGAAACGCTGCAGGTCAAATACAAGAACCATTCGATTGCGGATCTGCTGGAAGCGCCGGTCGAGGAAGCGTTGTCATTACTCGAGAATATCCCGCAGATCCGCGCCAAGCTCGAGACGCTGGTCCAGGTGGGGCTCGGATACTTGCACCTCGGTCAATCCTCCACCACGCTTTCGGGCGGAGAAGCGCAACGCATCAAGCTCGCGCGCGAACTCAGCCGCCGGCAAACCGGCAAAACGTTATACATTTTGGACGAGCCCACCACTGGTCTTCACTTCGAAGACATTCGGAAGTTGCTCGATGTGTTGCAGAGCCTAGTGGAGCTCGGGAACACGGTGGTGGTCATCGAACATCAATTGGATGTGATCAAGACCGCGGACTGGATCATCGATCTGGGTCCGGAGGGCGGTGATCGCGGGGGGCAGTTGGTCGCCTGCGGCACTCCCGAAGAACTTCTGCGCCATCCTAAAAGCTACACGGCGCAAGCCCTCAAGGCCTTCCTCAAGAACGGGCGAGCCGCATGAGCCGCTACTCGGAACAGCCGCTCTCGTTCGCGGGCCTGAAGACGATTCCGATCGAAGCGCGCGGCGGCAAGGTGCGCGTCGAGCACTTCGGCCGCCCTTATCAGAAGGGTGAAGGAATCACGGCGTGGCTCGAATCGCTGCCCGGAATCCTCGCCGCGGATGGGTTTCGCGCGGTCGTGGATGCGATTCGCCGGGCGCGGGACCAGAAGCGGGCGCTGCTGTGGGGCATGGGCGGGCACGTCGTGAAATGCGGGCTGGCGGACATCCTTCTCGACCTCATGCGCCGCGGCTATGTGACTGGATTCGTCATGAACGGTGCGGCATCCATCCACGACTTTGAAATTGCGATCTCCGGTCAAACCAGCGAGGACGTGGAGGCGGTGCTGCCGGACGGCCGGTTCGGCGCGGCTGAGGAAACCGGACGCGAGATGAATCTCGCGATCGCCGAAGGCAATCGAGCGGGGTTGGGAATGGGCGAATCGCTCGGTTTGCGTCTCGATCGACTCGCCAAACCGGAATTCGCGCCGCATAGCCTGCTTTGCGGAGCTTACCAGGCGGCGACACCCGTCACCGTTCACGTGGCCATTGGAACCGATACCCCGCACACGCATCCCGCAGCGGATGCGGACGCGATCGGATCCGCGACGCACCGCGATTTCCGTTTGCTCTGCTCCCTGGTGCGCGGTTTGGATCAAGGCGGGATTTATTTGAACGTCGGCTCCGCTGTAGTCTTGCCGGAAGTTTTTTTGAAGGCGGTTTCGGTGGTTCGGAATTTGGGGAATCCGCTGGCTGGATTCACCACCGTCAACTTCGATTTCCTCCAACATTACCGGCCCAAGGTAAACGTAGTCGAACGGCCGCACGCACAGTCCGGCGGCCGAGGCTACGCGATCACTGGACATCACGAACTTATGATCCCCCTTCTGGCCGCCGTGCTCATCGAAGGCGACCGATGACTCCGGTGGACGGTCCGCTCTCGAGCAATCCATATCCGTTCTGGACATACGAGGATTTGGCGTTATTCCTGGGCGCCGTGCTGCCGTCTATTGCTCTCGCCGCGCTGGTCGTGAGGATCTCGCGGCTCTCTGGCGATGCGGCCGCTGGTCTGCTCTTGTATCAATCCCTCACCTACGCGCTGCTGCTCGGCGTCCTGTATCTGGTGATCTCCGGCCGTTATCATCAGCCGTTCTGGCGATCGCTGCGATGGACCGGCGGCTATCGCGGCGCTTGGATTTGCGCGATTGCGGGGCCAACCTTAGTGTTTGGTACGGCGATTCTAGGAGTGGTCCTGCGTGAGCCGACGATACCGTCTCCGCTCCAGAACCTGATCACGGACCGGCTGTCGCTGGTCATCGCGATGCTCTTCGTCACGATTCTAGGCCCGGTCTGGGAAGAACTCCTGTTTCGCGGATTTCTTTTCCCTTTGATCGCGAAATCGCTTGGCCCCTGGGCAGGCATTGTTTTGACCGCCGCGCCGTTCGCGGCCCTTCACGGTCCCCAACTTCACTGGACATGGCAACCGGTTTTCATCATCGGACTGGTCGGGATTGTGTTCGGATATACGAGGTACAGGACCGGTTCGACCGCCGCCTCGTCTATCGTTCACGTCAGCTACAATGTCACGGTTGCGGTGGCGTTTCTGATTCAAAGAGGAGCTTAGTTCATGCAGCGGTACTCGCAATTCTATATCGACGGCCAATGGTCCGCCCCGTCCGGCCCGGGGACGATCGGTGTTCAGTCGGCATCCACTGAAGAAGTGATCGCCCAGATACCCGAAGGGGCGTCCGCTGACGTCGACTCCGCTGTGAAGGCGGCGCGCCGCGCGTTCGATGACGGATGGGGCGAAACCACGGCCGAGGACCGGGCGGTGTGGCTCGACAAACTCGCGGCAGCGCTCCAGAGCCGAACCGAGGAGATCGCGCGGACCATCAGTCAAGAGGTCGGGTCGCCGATCACCATGGCGACTCAGATCCAGGCAGGTCTGCCCGTAATGGTCACCCGAAGCTATGCCAAGCTCATCCGCGAGGCGCGTCCGGAGCAAACCATTGGAAATTCCCTGATCGTGCGAGAGCCAGTGGGCGTGGTCGGTGCGATTACGCCCTGGAACTACCCGCTGCATCAAATCATGGCAAAAGTCGCGCCGGCGCTCGCGGCCGGCTGTACGGTGGTCCTGAAACCAAGCGAGGTCGCGCCGCTGAACGCCTTTCTGCTTGCGGAGGCGTGTCTCGAAATCGGCCTGCCTTCAGGTGTGCTCAACATCGTGACCGGATATGGACCAGTGGTAGGCGAAGCGATCGCGGCACATCCTGGCGTGGATATGGTGAGCTTCACGGGTTCGGTGCGCGCCGGGAAACGAGTCGCGGGACTGGCGGCGGAAACCATCAAGCGAGTGACGCTCGAGTTAGGCGGAAAATCGGCGTTCGTCGTCCTCGATGACGCTCCTTTCGAGAAGGCGATTCCGGCAGGCGCGCGCAACGCGATGTTGAACTCCGGGCAAACCTGCTCGGCGTGGACGCGCATGATCGTCCCCCGATCGCGCGAGAAAGAAGCGGCCGACCTTGCTGCCGGGGCCATCGCATCGCTGAAACTGGGCGATCCGGCCGACCCGTCCACAAAGCTAGGACCGTTAGTATCCGCAGTACAAAGGGAGCGGGTTGAAGGCTACATCGCCAAGGGCAAGTCCGAAGGGGCAATCCTGGTGACCGGCGGCGGACGTCCCTCGGCATTCGCCCATGGGTACTATGTCGAGCCGACCGTGTTCTCCGGCGTGTCTTCGAAGATGACCATCGCTCAGGAGGAAATCTTCGGGCCCGTGCTTTCGATCTTGCCCTACGACACTGAAGAAGAAGCAGTGCGCATCGCCAACGACTCGATCTATGGACTTGCGGGCGGCGTCTGGAGCGGTGATCCAGACCGCGCTCTGCGCATCGCGCGTCGCATGCGTACCGGGCAAGTGGATGTGAACGGAGGCCGCTACAACTTACTTGCACCGTTTGGCGGATACAAGCAGTCCGGTATCGGGCGCGAGCTCGGCGAATTCGGACTCGAAGAGTATTTTCAAATCAAATCTATTGCCCGCTAGGAGTACGTACCCTAGTCCGTACCCGCAACGGAGTGTGGGCAAATTCCTGGTACAGAAGACCAAAAGTTGTAGTACGATATGGGTGGATAGGGGACGAGCAAAAACCTCCAAGTTAAGCTTGTGGTCCTTTGGACCGGCGGCGTGGATGAGAGTCCCACCGCTCCCTTCACCTCCTATCCTGACGGCCACACACTTTAGCTTGACAGTTGTGACGTCCTTCCCCTAGACTTAACGCTGTTCATTCATGGGCGTCCAAGAACGGCGAGCCCGGGAAAAAAAGGAGTTGCGCCAGGAGATCCTGGACGCAGCCCGCGATCTGTTCCTGCGGGAAGGTTTTGAGCATGTCTCCATGCGCAAGATCGCGGAAAAGATCGAGTACTCGCCCACCACCATTTATCTCTATTTTCAGGACAAGGCCGATCTGGTCGATTGTCTTTGCGAGGAGACGCTGGCGCGACTGGTGCGCAAGCAAACTCAGATCGATGAAGCCATCGCCGATCCTGTGGAGCGCCTGAGGCGATGTCTGCGGTCGTATATCGAATTTGGCCTCAAGCATCCCAATCATTACAAGATGTCGTTCATGATGAGCGAGCTCTTCGACGATCCGGATCGCGCGGTCCGTTCGCGAGCCATGGGCGAAAGGGCGTTCGATCACCTTCGCCAGGGCTTGGCGCAGTGCGTGCAGCAGAAGTCGATCGCGGTGGCAGACATCGAAGCTACGGCCCAGGTGCTGTGGGCAACCATCCATGGCCTGACTTCGCTGCTGATCGCCAAACCCAAGTTTCCGTGGGTGGAGCGCGAAAGGCTGATCGATACGCTGGTGGAAAACGCAATCAACGGGTTGCGATGTAACACGCCGGCCTAGCACGTCTGTGATAGCGTCGGGATAAAGAAGCAGGCCGATGCGGAACGCTGCGATCGCTTTCCTCAATCCAAATAATCGCCTGTTCACACTGGCGCGAAAGAGCCAGCGCCAGCCGTCCGCGCTGGAGGCGATCGCGGTGGTGCTTTTCATCCTCTTGCTGGTGTTGATTCCGGGCCAAATGCTCACCCGCTTTGTAATGCGGTCGTTCTTCCAAGGTGGAAGCGAATCCGTCGCTGGTCCGATAGTCGGAAATGTTGGCTTTCTGCCCATCTACCTGGCATTGTGGGTCTGGCTGCGATGGTCGAGCAAGCGTCCGTTCTGGTCGCTAGGGTTCGAACGCTATGGCGCACCCCGGAACGTTCTTCGCGGAGCGCTCGTCGCGGTTTTGTTTTAATGATGGCTGCAACGGCAGGGCTGGCAGTTGCGCGGGGCGCGGCAATCGCACCAGGTTCGCAAACATCTGGACTAGTTGCGCTGGGAATTGGGCTCCTGAGTCTGCTGAGCTATGGTGTGCAAGGGCCGGCCGAGGAAGCGCTATTTCGAGACTGGCTGCTCCCGGTTATTGGGTCGCACTATCGCCCCTGGATCGGCGTGTTGGTTTCGTCGGTCCTTTTTAGCCTGGCCCACACAGGAAGTCACGGCATTACGCTGCTGGCATTTCTAAATCTCTTTCTCTTCGGAGTCTTCATGGCCGTTTACTCCCTCGCCAAGGGTGGACTCTGGGGCGCGTGTGCGTGGCACGCAGTTTGGAACTGGGCAATGGGTGACATTTTGGGGTTTGCTATGGACGGGTCGCCCCATCCTGGGCTACTTTTCTCGTTACGAGCCACTGGCCCGCAAGTGATCAGCGGCGGCGCGTTCGGCCTGGAGGGCGGCTTGGCCTGCACGGCTGTGTTTCTGATCGCTATCGGCCTCATTGCGACCCTAGCCGGGCGTAATGAAGGTTACCAACACCAGTGAAGGCCTTATTTCCGTTACTTTCCCACGGAGACGGAACGGGCGGCTCTCTGGATTGCTCCGGGATCGCTGATCACGTGTGGAGCGTGCGCGAACTGCTGGAGGCAGTATGATTTCTCTCAGGGGAATGCGGCGGCCAATACTATCGAATCACGGCGGACCAGTTCAGGCGGGATTCTTTCGCTTGTGGATCGCGGCCACTATTTGCTGGCTTGTCTACGTCGCAGTCGTCTCGTCCGCGTCGCGTATGCTTTTGGCGTTGTCGAGTTCACGCTAGCCATCCTATTGCCAGCTATCCTGTACCTCGTGATGTTTTGCTTTGTCCCCTCGATCATCAAGAGACTCAAAAAATTTCTAGGGACACAGAAATAGCGCACTACCGTGCACATACGACGGGCACGCTAATATAGTCTTCATGGCCTCTATCGCCGAGAAAACGCTTCTTCAGCCGTCTGTAATCGCCAACCAGCGCGCTCGATTTCGCGGGGACCGCACCCATCGTTTCACCGAAAGCGTGATTCGCGAAATGACCCGCCTTGCCGGTCAGCACAATGCGGTCAACCTGGCGCAGGGATTTCCCGACTTTCCGGCATCCGATATCTTGAAGAACGCAGCGCGACAGGCTATCACGGATGACGTCAATCAGTACGCCATCACCTGGGGCGCGAAACCGTTTCGCGACGCGATTGCGGGCAAATACCAGCGCACCTACGGACTCGACTTCGATCCGGAACGCGAGATTACCGTCTGCTGCGGCGCCACCGAAGGCATGATCGCGACGCTGCTCGCCGTGACGAATCCCGGCGACGAACTGATTATCTTTGAGCCGTACTACGAAAACTATTCTCCGGACGCGTTCCTGTGCGGCGCGGAGCGGAAGTTCGTGAAATTGCGTCCGCCGGATTGGCGGTTCGACCCGGATGAACTGCGGCGCGCTTTTTCGTCCCGGACCAAAGCGATCATCCTGAATACTCCCAATAACCCAACCGGACGCGTCTTCGACCGCGAAGATCTCGAAACCATCGCGGCTCTCTGCCAGGAATACGACACGCTGGCCATTACGGACGAGATTTACGAGCACATCATCTATGACGAAGCCGAACACATCCCCATGATGCGGATTCCCGGGATGCGCGATCGTACGGTGCTGGTCAACAGCATGAGCAAGACCTATTCCGTGACGGGATGGCGAGTTGGGTGGGTGCTCGCGAGCGCTGATTTGACCGATTCCATCCGCAAGGTCCACGATTTTTTGACGGTCGGCGCCGCTGCGCCCTTGCAGCAGGCGGGTTCGGTCGCGCTGGGTTTGCCGGACGAGTACTACGCGAAGCTCGCGCAGGATTATACATCCCGCCGGGACACTCTGCTCGGGGTGCTCGAAGGCGCCGGCTTCCGCTGTTTCACTCCGCGCGGAGCGTATTACATCATGACCGACATATCCGGATTCGGTTTTCCGAATGATATGGAGTTCGCCCGTCACTTGATTGAAAACATCGGGATCGCGGCCGTGCCGGGGTCGAGCTTCTTTGCGGACTCACGTGACGGCGAACAAATGATTCGCTTTTGTTTTTGCAAAAAGTATGAGACTCTTAAGGAGGCGGAAGTTCGCCTGCAAAAGATCTAGCGTCCACGTTTGCCGCAGGTAGTACGGGAGGATGTATGGCAACGTATCTGCTTCCTGAGAGTATCGCCCGCCAGGATGGCGCCAGCCGGGAAATTCCGCTGGAAGGCGTCGGCTGCAAGCCTTTGCAGCTCACACTAGGCATCACTCGCATTGTTGAACAAGAAAGTCTTGAGCTCTCGTTGTGGGGCTCGGACGATCGCGATCACTGGCAGTTTCTTCTGGCGTTTCCACAAAAGTTCTACTGTGGAACGTATTCCATGTTGCTCGATCTGACACGGTATCCGAAGGTGCGTTACCTACGCGCGCAGTGGAAGATGAGCCGATGGACCCGCAGTGCCGAGTCCGAACCGCTCTTCGGATTCTATCTGCTGGCGGAAGAAGCGAAGTTCCAAGCCGTCGGCGCGGCGTGATTATAGACGGTTGATGAGGCTGGCCGCGTAGCCCGCGCCAAATCCGTTGTCGATATTGACGACGGTAACGTTACTCGCGCAGCTGTTCAGCATCCCGAGCAACGCTGCCAGACCGTGAAAGCTCGCTCCGTAACCCACGCTGGTCGGAACCGCAATCACCGGAACCGCTACTAATCCTCCCACTACGCTCGGCAACGCTCCTTCCATTCCCGCGCACACAATAATGACGCGAGCCGCGTTCAGCCGGTCGCGATTATGCATCAGGCGGTGAATCCCAGCGACGCCCACATCCGGGATGGAGTCCACTTCATTTCCCATCACCTCCGCGGTCACTTGCGCTTCTTCGGCGACGGGTAAATCGCTGGTGCCGGCGCAGACCACCGCGATCTTTCCTTTGCCGTGAACAGCGCGTTCGCGCCAGACCCGCACCGCGCCTGAAGCGGGAAAGTATTCGGCTTCGGCATATTCGCCCCTCAGGCGATGCGCAACCTCAGAGGTGGTTCGGGTGACCAACACGTTTGGAGCGTTCGCAAGCAGTGAGCCGACGATCGCTGCAATCTGGTTCGGCGTCTTGCCCAATCCAAAGACCACTTCGGGCATACCGTGCCGCAGGGCGCGATGGTGATCCACCTTGGCAAATCCCAAGTCTTCAAAGGGCATGTGCGTGAGGCGATCGAGCGCCGCGTCGACTTCTACCGCTCCGGCTCGCACCTGTTCGAGAAGGGCGCGCAAGTGATCTCGGTCCATACGCTCAGAGGACCCAAAGTTTGCCGCGGATGAACGCCGATAAACGCGGATACAGACTTGGTTTATCCGTGTTCATCCGCGTTGATCCGCGGCTCAAGATTGTTTTCTCGACTTTTTCAGCATCCTGCTAGATGTCCCGCTCAGCCCCAGGTACGACTTCCAATTCGCTCTCGATCGCCGATTCCTTCACGGCCTTGTGGCCATGCGGTGGCGAGACGAGAATGGGTAGGATCATCGCCACGGTCAGGATGCCGGCGATCAAGTACAGCGCCTGATTGTAGCCGCCCGTAACTTGCCGCAGGTATGCAAACAGTAGGGGGCCAAACGCAGCGGGGAAGGCCCACACAAGTAGCATCAACCCGAAGATTGGTCCGACGTGGCGAGGGCCAAAATAGTCCGCCGCGAACGCGGGCGTTATTCCGTATGCGCCGCCATAACAGACCAGGATGACAAAACTGACGACGAGGAGAACGGTGGGAGAACTGATGTCGTGAAACGTCCAAAAGAGGATCGCCTGGATCAGATACATCGCGAAGAAGGCTGCTTTCCTCCCTATCACGTCCGAGATCCCAGACCAAAGCACTCGCCCCACACCATTGCCCAGGCTGATGATGCCGACGAAACTGGCGGCTGTCACGGCGCTTACCTTGCCCAACTCCTGAAACATAGGCGACGCCTGGGAAACCACCGATATGCCCGCGATGGTGTTGATGGACAAGAGCGCGCAAAGGGCCCACCATTGCCAGGTCCGCAAAGCTTCTCCGAGGGTATAGTCCCGATTGGATCGTTGGGACATTTGTGCCGCAGTCGGAGCCCAGCCGGCGGGCTTCCAGCCCTCGGGAGGGTTTCGCATGAAGAGGGCCCCTGAAACCGCGACGACGCCGTAGGCAATCCCGAGATACGCGAAGGTGGGCATGAGCCCGACGTTTTGCATCAACCAGCCCGCCGCGGGCGCGGCCACAAGGGATCCTGCACCAAAGCCGCCGACGGCAATACCGGTGATCAGGCCCCGGCGTTCTGGAAACCACTTCACCAGTACAGCCACCGGAACGATGTAACCTAAGCCCAGTCCGATGCCGCCGATCAAACCGTAAGTGAGATAGAGCCACCACAACTTGTGAGCGGCAAACGTCGCCAGAAACACTCCCGTGCCCCATAGAAGACCACCGGTTATCGCCACGATTCGCGGGCCGCTGCGATTCAGCCAGAGGCCGCCCAGAACGGACGTGGCGCCGAGGAGGAACCAGCTAATGGTGAACGTGAGGGAGACTTGGGAGATGCTCCAGCCGAATTCCTTGACCAACGGAATGCGGAATACGCTCCACGCATACCCGGCGCCCAAGGCCATTTGCATGCATACGCCAGCAACTGCGATCCACCAACGATTGACTGAGCGCATAAACCTCTCCTCACTTATTCCGTCCGACGGGACGGCCAAGCCATCC
>JBEKBK010000252.1:0-11498 GCA_050015435.1 Bryobacteraceae bacterium | reverse complement strand
GCTATGCCATTCAGAGAATTGTACTGAACCTCAAGGGGGTGTTACGTTTTCTAGGGCATTTGTTTTTAAGAGGGGCCGGGAAATGCGGCCTATTTTCGAAATTCGTGTTTCACTCGTTCCGATTACCCCAGCCCTGGGACGACCAGCAGGAGTCCGAAGGGAGTAGCTGTATCTCAACCTCGATGTCAGCTTCTTGGATGTCAGCTTCTTGGGAATTCGCGCAAAACGGAGAGCGGCGCGAACTGTCTCTTGCGTTGATTTCTAGTGCGCGCCGCACCCTTTGCGCGTCGAAGGAACTCGCCCGCACAACGGAGCCTGGCGCGGCGGACAATGGCGACTCCCTCCAACGCTTGTCGGGCCGCGCCGGCCCTGTGCGAGCTTCTTGGTCTCAGCGGTTCCGCAGGTACATCCTAGCCTTGATCGTGGCCACACTCTCGGTCCATACCGCGAGTGCCACCTCCGCATCGGTCAGTTTGACGGCGAGTCCAAATTCATCGGTTTTGGGCGCGGCCGTAACGCTGTCCGCGATCGTGTCCACGACCGGGGCAACAGGAGCCGTCACTTTCTACGATGGAACAACTGTCCTGGGCACGGCTCCGTTGGTGAGCGGCGCGGCAAGTCTGACCACCAAGTTACTGGCCGCCGGGGCACGCAGCCTGACCGCCCGTTTTGTTCCCAATGCGTCCACGACGATTACGACCGGTGTTTCCACAGTCTGGAGCCAGACGGTCAATGCCCAGGCAGCGACCGCATTCACCACGCCCGCGACTTACGCGGCTGGCGACGAACCGGTGGCGCTTGCGATCGCAGACTTCAACGGCGACGGAAACGCGGACCTGGCTGTGGCCAACGTTTCCGCATCGAGCAACAACGTGAGCATCCTGCTCGGAGTCGGGGACGGGACGTTTCACCCCGCGGTCAATTACGGGGTCGGCGCCAATCCCCAGGCGATCGCCGTGGGTGATTTCGCCGGCAACGGGAGGGCGGATCTCGCCGTGGCCAACTCGGGTAGCAACACCGTCAGTGTGTTGCTGGGAAACGGGGATGGTACTTTTCTTCCGGCGGTGACCTACACAGTTGGCAACAACCCTCGCGGCGTCGCAGTCGGGGACTTTAACGGCGACGGAATCGCCGATCTGGCTGTCGCAAACAGCTCCAGCACCAGCGTGAGCATTCTGCTCGGAAACGGCGACGGTACTTTCAGAGCGGCCGCGAGCCCCGTCATCGGTTCCAACTCGATTTCGGTTACGGTAGCGGATTTCAACGGGGATGGAAACGCCGACCTCGCGTTTACCAATTCGGCAAATGGCGTAAGCGTTCTGTTGGGCAACGGTGACGGCACCTTTGGAACGGTAGCGAATTACGGGGTGGGAAATAGTCCCTTCGGAATTGCAACCGCGAATTTCGGCAACGGCGAACAGGACCTGGCGGTCGCGAACTTCGGTGGCAACGTGAGCATCCTGCTGAGCAATGGGGGCGGTACCTTCAAATCCGTCGTGAACTATGCGGCCGGATCGAATCCCTTCTCCGTCGCGATCGGGGATGTGAACGGAGATGGTGTACCAGACCTGGTGGTGCCCAATTACAGCAGTGGCAACGTCAGCGTGTTGTTGGGCAATGGGGATGGAACTTTCCAGGCCGCCGTGAATCATCCGGGCGGTACGAATCCTCAATCCGCGATCGCCGGCGATTTCAATGGCGACGGCAAGACGGATTTGGCTGTGGCCAATGGGACGAATGTCGAAATCCTGCTCGGCACGACGTATACCGTGCTCGCGACCAGCGGCGGCAGTCAAGGCGCGACGGTAAATACGGCGTTCGCCAGCCCATTGGTGGCCACGGTCGAGGACTCGTTCAGCAATCCAGTGCCGGCGCTGACAGTAACCTTCGCCGCTCCAGGCTCAGGCGCGACCGCGACGTTCGGCGGCCAACCCTCGACGACCGCAGTGACAGGAACGAATGGGCAGGCGACTACGGCATCCTTCACCGCCGGCACGGCAGCGGGAGCGTTCAACATCACGGCAACTGCGCCCGACGCCACCGGACCGGCATCTTTTCCGCTTACGAACAACCCGGGCATTCCGTTCTCGATCGCCGCAACGGGCGGGACGCCACAAAGCCCCACCATCAATACCGGCTTCTCAACTCCGCTGGCGGCGACCGTAAAAGACTCTTTCGGAAATTCCGTGCCGGGCGCCTCGGTGACCTTCACCGCGCCCTCCTCCGGCGCGACCGCCAGCTTCGGGGGCTCGGTGACCACAACCGTTGTGACCGGCGCGACCGGTCTGGCTACCGTGACAGGTACCGCGAATTCTACCGCCGGACCGTACACCATTACCGCCGCCGTTTCGGGCGTCACCGCCACGGCCAGTTTCTCGATGTCGAATGCCGCGGGCACTCCCGCCACCATCACGGCGACGACCGGAATCACTCAAGCGACCGCCATCAATACCGCGTTTCCAAGCGCGCTGGTCGCCACCGTTAAGGATTCGGGCGGTAACCCGGTCTCGGGAGTGGTGGTAACGTTCACCGGGCCGGGCGCCGGCGCCAGCGCCAGCTTTAGCGGGTCGGCGACCGGGACCGCTATCACCAACGCAAATGGCCAAGCCAGTATCTCCGGAGTGGCGAATCTCACGGCGGGAGCCTATAGCGTGAGCGCGACGGTCTCTCCCGTCGGGAGTGCGGCAACCTTCTCGCTGACGAACAAGGCGGGCGCCGCGGCCACCGTCACGGCAGTCGGATTGACCTCACAGAGCGCCCCAATCAACACTTCGTTTTCAAGTACGCTCGGCGTCATTGTGAAGGACGTCGGCGGCAATGTGGTCTCGGGAGCGACTGTGACGTTCACTGCGCCGACCATCGGCGCCAGCGCTACCTTCAACGGTTCCGCGACCAGTACGGCGGTGACCGGATCCAACGGCCAAGCAACTTCGCCGTCGTTTACAGCGAATCTCGCCGCGGGCGCCTTCAATATCACGGCGACCGCAACCGGCGCGACCACCTCAGCAACTTTCTCGCTGACCAACACACCCGGCCCAGCGGCGAGTGTCGGCGCGTTCAGCGGAAGCGGCCAACTGGCGACCATCGACACGGCGTACACCAGCCCTCTGATCGCCATCGTGAAGGACGTGGGAAATAATCCGGTTCCGGGAGTGACCGTCACTTTTACTGTGTCGGGCGCTACCGCGAGCGGGACCTTTGGTGGTTCCGGAACCTCGACCGCGATCACTTTAACCAACGGTCAGGCGTCCTCTGGAACGCTGACCGCGAACGGAACAGCGGGAGCCTTTCATGTAAGCGCCGCCATCCCCGGCATTACAGCCCAGGCCGGCTTCTCTCTGTCCAACACCGCGGGACCCTCCAGTATTGCGGTATCCGGATCGCCTGATCCTGCGATTCTTGGGCAGCCCGTAACCCTTACTGCCACGGTGACGCCTCCCGCGGCCACCGGGTCGGCCACGTTCTATTCCGGAGCCAACGTAATCGGAATTGCTCCGGTCGCAAGCGGGGTCGCGACGCTGAACACGACGCTGCTCCCGGCAGGGGGCTGGTCTTTAACGGCGCGCTACGAAGGCGGTGGCTCGGGTTCGTATACTCCGAGCCTTTCGCCGGCGGCAAGCCAGACAGTGAATGCGCAGCCAGCCACTGGCTTCGCCGTCCCAGCATCTTATCCCGCGGGTACGCAACCCGAATCGGTAGCGGTGGGAGACTTCAACGGGGATGGGAAACCGGACTTGGCGATTGCGAATTCCGGCACCAACAACGTGAGTGTGCTGCTCGGAAATGGGGATGGGACCTTCGGCGGCACGCTCAACTATGCCACCGACACGAACTCGACCGGCGTGGCCGTGGCAGATTTCAACGGCGATGGTAAGACCGATCTGGTCGTGGCCAATAACGGTGGCAATAACGTCAGTGTGCTGCTCGGAAATGGCGATGGAACCTTCCTGCCCGCGGTCAACTACACGGTGGGAACAACTCCTCGCGCCGTCGCTGTGGCGGATTTCAATGGGGACGGAATTGCCGACTTGGCGGTCGCGAATGACGGGAGCGCGAACGTCAGCATCCTGCTGGGGAATGGAGACGGGACCTTCCAGCCGGCTGCGACTTATACGGTTGGAACAACCCCCCGCGCGCTGGTGGTGGGCGATTTCAACCAGGATGGGAACGCGGATTTAGCGGTTGCAAACTTCACCACGAACAACGTGAGTGTGCTGCTCGGAAACGGCGATGGCACGTTCCAGATGGCGGCAAACTACCCGGCTGGCACTCATCCGTCATCCATCGTAACCGGCGACTTCACAGGTACCGGTAAAGGTGATCTGGCTGTTGCTAATTTTGCCTCCACGAATGTGACCGTTCTGCTCAGCCACAACGGAGACGGGACATTCCAGCCGGCAGTCAGCTACATTGCCGGATCGAGCGTGGTTGCCGTGACCCGCGGAGATTTTAACGGGGATGGGAAAATCGACCTGGCGCTCCCCAATTTCTTTACCACCACCGTGGGAATTCTCTTGGGCAACGGGGATGGAACCTTCCAAACGGCGATAAATTACCCTGCAGCGAGTTCCGATGGCATCGCCGCCGGCGATTTCAACCTGGACGGCAAAACGGACCTCGCGTTCGCAGCACTCGGTAACAACGCCACCGTGATTCTCGGGACCTCGT
Source organism: Bryobacteraceae bacterium (assembly GCA_050015435.1). Taxonomy (GTDB): domain Bacteria; phylum Acidobacteriota; class Terriglobia; order Bryobacterales; family Bryobacteraceae; genus Palsa-187. The sequence goes on along the minus strand of JBEKBK010000252.1, from coordinate 6,830 downwards.
TCGGGGTGGTTTCCACGAGTGGTACCGGGCAGAGTGCCACGATCGGCGCGGCCTTCCCGAACACTTTGGTCGCGACCGTGAAGGACTCGAGCGGAACCCCAGTATCCGGAGTCACTGTAACGTTCACCGCGCCTGCCTCCGGCGCAAGCGCGGACTTCGGCATGTCTGCGACAGCGTCGGTAGTGACCGGCGCCAGTGGCGTGGCGACCTCACCGTCATTCACGGCGAACACGATCGCAGGCCCCTACAATATCAGTGCCACCACGCCTGGCGCGTCGGCCGGGGCTCTCTTTTCGCTGACGAATCTGGCGGGGCCGGCGGTCGCGATTGCACCCACCAGCGGCACTCCGCAGACCTCCCAGATCAGTACGGCCTTTTCGAGCCCGCTGGTGGCCACGGTGAAGGATTCGGACGGGAATCCGGTATCGGGCGTGACCGTGACCTTCACCGCGCCAGGCTCCGGCGCGAGCGCCAGCTTTGGAGGCGCCTCAACCAGCACCGCGATGACCTCGTCGACCGGGCTGGCTACCTCGGCGGCGTTCACAGCGAACACGACCGCGGGAGCTTTCAGTATTACCGCGTCGGCGACGGGAATTGCGACGCCGGCAAGCTTTGCGCTGACCAATACCGCTGGTCCGGCTGCCACCGTCGTTGCTACCAGTGGAGGGGGTCAGAGCGCGGCCGCCGCCACGGTTTTCTCAAACGCGCTGGTCGCTACGGTGACCGATGCGAGTGGAAATCCTGTATCGGGTGTGCCGGTCAAATTCACAGCGCCCGGCTCCGGGGCGAGCGCTAACTTTGCGGGTTCTTCCACGAGTACGGTGGTCACGGGGACGAATGGCCAGGCGACCTCACCGGCCGTCACCGCCGGCGCGACTGCGGGAACTTACAGCGTCACGGCGAGCGTTACGGGCATCGTTACCGCAGCGAGTTTCGCCCTGACCAACAACCCCGCGCCTGCCTCTATTACGGCAACGGGATCAGGACAAAGCACGACGATCAGCACGGCCTTCAGCGGGCAGTTGATTGCGCTGGTGACCGATTCGAGCTCCAATCCCGTTTCCGGAGTTACGGTGACTTTCACTGCGCCGTCATCCGGCGCCAGCGCGAACTTCAGCGGATCTCTGGTCACAACGGCGGTGACCGCCGCGAACGGTCTGGCCACATCGGCCGCACTGACGGCGAACGCGACCTCTGGAGCCTACAACATCAACGCGACCGTGTCCGGCGTTACCACGCCTGCGACGTTCTCCTTGACGAATAACGTTGGACCTCCGGCCACGGTTACGGCGGCGAACAGCGGGCAGACCGCAATGATATCCTCCGCGTACAGTCCTTTGATCGCCACCGTGAGGGACTCGGGCGGCAATCCCCTGTCCGGTATGAACGTAACCTTCACCGCTCCGGCTTTGGGGGCCAGTGGTACGTTCGGAGGATTTGCGAGTGCCACGGTCGCGACGGGTACAAACGGACAGGCGACGTCCCCAGCGTTCACCGCCAATTCGATTGCCGGCGGGTTCACGGTGGTGGCGACGTTATCCGGCGTCGCGACTTTGGCAACCTACTCTCTGACCAATCTGCCCGGTCCCGCGGCGAGCATCTCAGTGGCGAGTGGAGGCGGCCAGACAGCGACGATCAGCACGGCGTACGCCAATCCTCTGATCGCAATCGTAAAAGACGTGGGCGGCAACGCTGTGCCGGGGGTGTCGGTGCTGTTTACCGCACCGGCGTCAGGCGCCACTGGTACTTTCGCAGGGTCGTCGACTTACACAATCAACACCGGAGCCAATGGACAGGCGTCATCGGCACTCCTCACTGCGAGCGCCACCGCAGGACAATTCTCTGTCGCCGCGACCGTATCCGGCGTTGCTATCCCGGCGGACTTCTCGCTGACGAACACAGCGAGTCCGTCCACGACCACCTTGACTGTCACGCCCAATCCTTCGGTCTTCGGAGCCTCCGTCATGCTGACGGCCACGGTGTCCCCGGCTGCGAGCGGCAAGGTGACCTTCTATGATGGGGCGGCGATCCTGGGAGTGGCAACCGCAACGAACGGTACCGCGACGTTCACCACGAAACTTCTGTCTTCAGGCGTGGGCGCTCTTCGGGCGCGCTACGACGGGAGCATGGCGTACGCTCCGAGCTTGTCAACCGCATGGTCGCAAACCGTGAACGCGCAGCCGGAGAGTGCGCTTACCGCCGGCGCGAGCTACACGGCAGGCACGGGCCCCCTTTCGGCCGTCCTGGGCGATTTCAATGGTGACGGCAAAACAGACGCCGCGGTGGCAAATCAGTTCAGCAATAACGTCACCGTGCTGCTGGGGAACGGCGACGGCACTTTCAAACCACCCGTCGAGTATTCCGCGGGTTCGAGTCCGTCTTCGGTTGCCGCCGGAGACGTCAACGGCGATGGAATACCCGATTTGGTGGTCGCGAACCTCTTCGACAACAACGTCTCGGTCTTGCTGGGCAATGGTGACGGGACTTTCCAAGGCCCGGTGAACTCCCCGGCAGGCAATAGTCCGTCGTCAGTTGCAATAGCCGACTTCAACGGAGACGGGACAGCGGACCTGATTGTCGCCACTGGCGGCGGAAACGTGAATGTCCTGCTTGGGAACGGAGACGGGACTTTCCAGACGCCGGTTAGCTATACAGTGGGCACAAGTCCGCAATCCGTGGCTGTCGGAGACTTTAATGGAGACGGTAAGGCTGACGTAGCCGTCGCCAACGGCAATGGCACCGTGAGCGTGCTGCTCGGCAACGGCGACGGGACGTTACAAACGGCCGTGAGCTACACCGCCGGGTCCAGTCCATTTTCGATTGCGGTTAGAGACCTCAATGGCGACGGGAAACCTGACCTGGCCGTCGCCAATTCCTCGAGCAATAACGTGAGTGTGCTCTTGGGCAACGGCGATGGGACCTTCCAGCCCACCGTGAATTACCTCGCTGGTACGACGCCCAAGTCGCTAGCCTTCGGCGACATCAATGGAGACGGGAAGCAGGACCTGGTTCTCGCCAATTACGGCAGCAATAACATCAGCGTTCTATTGGGCAAGGGCGACGGAACGCTTCTGGCACCGGTGAACTACGCGGCGGCGGCAAACTCGAATCCGGCAGCGATTGCGGTGGGGGACTTCAACGGCGACGGTCGTACGGACGTGGTTCTGGCCGGTTATTCGAGCAGCACGGTCAGCGTTTTTCTAGGAACCTCTTACAGTCTTTCGTTGACCAGCGGCAGCCCGCAGAGCGCGGTGATCAACACTACATTTTCGAACGCGCTCGTGGCCACCGTGAATAGCTCCAGTGGCCCGGTAGCGGGGGTTTCGGTGACATTTACAGCGCCCAGCTTCGGGGCGACCGGAAGCTTCGGGGGCTCCGCGAGCACAACGGTCGTCACCGCAGCAAATGGTCAAGCGACCGCATCAGTCACGGCAAATTCCACGGCGGGGACCTACTCGGTTACCGCAACCGCTCCCGGAATTTCCGGATCGATCAGCTTCGCTCTGACCAGCACTGCGGCCGCTCCGGCATCCATTGTGGCGACGAGCGGGACTCCGCAGAGCGCGACCGTGGGTTCAGCTTTCGGGAATGCTCTCGTCGCAACGGTAAAGGATTCCGCCGGCAATCCGGTTTCAGGCGGGAGCGTAACCTTCTCCATGCCGAGCTCGGGCGCCGGCGCGAGCTTCGGAGGATCTGCCAGCTCAACGGTCTCGACCGGGACGAACGGACAGGCAACCTCCGCGGCATTCACCGCGAATTTGACGGCTGGCGCCTTCACTGCCACCGCGAGCGTTTCGGGCGTTGCCACCCTCGCTTCGTTCGCGCTTACGAATAATGCCGGCAATCCCGCGTCGATCACCGCGACGAGCGGGACGCCACAAACTACGGCCATTAGGACGGCATTTACCAGCGCGCTGGTCGCAACCGTGCTGGACTCGCACAGTAATCCGGTGTCTGGCGTCACCGTCACGTTCACCGCGCCGGCTTCGAGCGCAACCGGAACCTTCGGCGTGTTGTCATCGGCCACAGCCGTGACCGGCGCGAACGGACAGGCGACAGCTCCCGCGTTCACGGCCAATTCCGTGGTTGGAGCCTATACCGTCACGGCGAGCGTCGCCGGTCTCGCTCCTACGGCGAGCTTCGCCCTCACGAATACGGTTGGACCGCCGGCTTCCATCGCCGTGGTGAGTGGGTCGCCGCAGTGCGCGACCATCAGCACCGCGTTCTCCGCTCCGTTAATCGTAACGGTGAAAGACGCGGGCGGTAACCTTGTGTCCGGAGCGACAGTTACGTTTACGGCTCCGGCGACAGGCGCAAGCGCCAGCCTCGGTGGATCGGCGACGACCAGCGTGGCAACGGGTGTGAACGGGCAGGCTGCGACGTCAACTCCCAGCGCTAACTCGACGGTGGGAGCTTATACGGTCACCGCGACCGTGAGCGGCGTTGCGAGTCCTGCCAGCTTCTCCCTGACGAATACGGTGGGCGCCGCAGCCAGCATCGTGGTCACCAGTGGTAGCGGCCAGACTGCGGTGATCAACGGGGCGTTCGCCGCTCCCCTGGTCGCGACCGTGAAGGATTCCGGCGGCAATCCGGTACCCGGCGTGGCGGTCACATTTGCTCCACCAGCCTCGGGAGCGAGCGGGACCTTCAGTGGGTCGAATACGGCCACCACCAGTGCCTCCGGCGTGGCGACATCATCGCCGTTCGTTGCGAACTCGACCGCCGGAACCTACTCGCTAAATGCCTTCGCGAACGGCGTTGCATCGCCCGCAGCCTTCTCACTCATCAATTCGGGTGGGATTAATGTTCCGGCTAATGTGATTGTGGCGCCGGGCCAATCCATACCGTTCCCCGTGACTCTGACGAATCCCGCGCCGGCGAACGGACTCTTTCTGAGTCTGGCCAGCAGCGACACGACGAAAGTCACCGTGACCGCTAATGTGCTAGTTCAACCCGGTCTGACCGCTCCGACGAGCTTGCCGAGAGTGACCGGGGTTGGCTTTGGATCTGCGACCATCACCGTCTCGGCCTATGGCCTCCCCTCTTCGAGCCAGACTGTGCAGTCGACGTACACAGTCGCCTTCTCTCCAGCCAGCTTGACCATCCCCGGAACTTCGACGCAGCAGACCTTCCTGATTCTGTCGGCGCCCGCGCAGTCCGCCGTGACCGTCAACCTCAGTTCCAGCAATCCCGCAGTCGCCACCGTGCCCGCGACTGCGACCTTCCAGGCGAACTCGAACACCGTGAACGTGCCGGTCAGTCCGATCGCGCCGGGCTCGGCGGTGATCCATGTTAGCAATATGAATATTGCCGACACCACGGCATCCGTAACCGTCGGCGGCGGCGCAGTTACCATCACCACGACTTCGCTAAACAACGGTCAGGCAGGAACGCCCTACTCGAAGACACTCACGGCCACCGGAGGTACGCAGCCTTATAACTGGTCGTTAACCGGCGGCGTTTTGCCCACCGGCTTGTCGCTCAACGCATCCACCGGTCAGATCACCGGGACCCCTTCGACAGCCGTAACAAACACGTCCTTGACGTTCAAAGTGACCGATTCGAGCACGCCAGCGCTGACCGCGACCGCAAGCTTCACGCTCACCATTGCGCCCTCCGGCAGCATCTCCGGTTCGATCACTGCTACCAGCGGCACGCCGCAAAGCGCGGTGATCGGCAATGCGTTCGCGAGCCGGCTGATCGCCACTGTGAAGGATTCCAACGCGAACCCTCTCAGCGGCATCACGGTCACGTTCACCGCTCCTGGATCCGGTCCCAGCGGGACCTTCGGGGGGTCCACAACCGCGACCGCCGTGACGGGAACGAACGGCCAGGCGACGGCGCCGCCGTTCAATGCGAACATGACGGCGGGGGTGTTCGCGGTTACGGCGACGGCGCCATCCGTCGCTTCTCCAGCCAGCTTCTCCATGACCAATACAGCGGGTCCACTCGCCAGCATCGTCGCTACGAGCGGAAGCGGTCAGACCGCGACGATCAGCGCTGTGTTCGCGAATCCGTTGGTGGTCACCGTGAAAGACGCGGGTGGAAATCCGGTTTCCGGCGTGACGGTCACCTTTACTCCGCCATCTAGCGGCGCGAGCGGAGCCTTCAGCGGGTCGAACACCGCCACGACAAATGCAGCAGGTGTGGCCACCTCAATGGCGTTCACGGCGAACGCGATCGCCGGCGCTTACACCGTGAATGCGCTCGCAACGGGATTGGCGACACCCGCCGTATTCTCGCTGACGAACGCAACCGGAATCAGCTTACCGGCTAACGTTATCGTGCCGCTGACCGGATCCGTTTCATTTCCCGTGACTCTTTCCGCGCCTGCTCCCCCGAGTGGCTTGTTCGTCTCGCTGGCTACAAGCAACTCGACTACAGTCACGGTCACACCCACTGAAATCCTCATACCCGGCGGCGCGACGGCGCCTTCCGTGCAACCGAAGGTCAACGGCGTCAGTTACGGATCGGCAGTCATCACCGCGTCCGCCACTGGGTACGCGCCGGTGAGCCAAACGGTGCTGGCGGCCGACACGATCGTGTTCTCGCCCAATACGCTTACCGCCAACCCCACCGGCACGCAGCAGCTCTTCCTGTTACTTACGGCCCCTGCCCCCGCGGGCGGCTTGACTGTAAATGTGAGCTCGAGCAACCCCGGCGTCGCGACGGTTCCGGCAACCGTGACATTCCGCGCCAACACTACAAACGTAAACGTGCCACTAACTCCGGTCGGCCCAGGCTCAACCACTATCACCGCGAGCGCGCCAACCGTTCCGGCCACCACCGCCGCCGTCACTGTGAATTAGGCTCGTGAATTAGGCTCGTGA
>JBEKBK010000251.1:0-11531 GCA_050015435.1 Bryobacteraceae bacterium | reverse complement strand
GATCTGGTCAGCGCTAAACGGAGAAACGCTTATGCATACGAAACTCATCACCTATGATGATGGGGATACATCCCTTACCGGCTTCCTCGCCTGGGATGAAATGAGACAGGATCGCAGGCCCGGGATCATGGTCGTTCACGGCAGCGCTGGACTTGACAACCACGCTAAGTCACGGTCGCAGCGTCTGGCGGAGATGGGCTTCGTGGTATTTGCCTGCGACATGTTCGGCGACGGCGTAGCCGGCGATCGTCAGCGCGTGCTGGCGCGAATCAAAGAACTCACAGGCGATCCAACCCGGCTCTGCCAGCGGGCCCGCGCGGGGATCGAAGTATTAGCGTCGCATCCGCAAGTTGACGGACGCCTCGCGGCGGTGGGTTACTGCTTCGGCGGAATGACGGTGCTGGAACTGGCGCGAGCCGGCATCGAGCTGGCAGCAGTCGTGAGCGTCCATGGGAGCCTCAAGACAACTCGACCGGCTCAGACGGCGGCCGTGAAGGCCAAGATACTCGTCTGCCACGGTGCTCTGGATCCGCACGTCCCGGCAAGCGATGTCACGGGATTCATGGAGGAAATGAATCTGGCTGGGGTCGACTACCAATTCATCGTGTATGGGGGAGCCATGCACGGCTTTACCCACGAGGACGCCGCCATATTCAAGGCGCCCGGCGTCGCCTATCACCCCCTGGCCGACGCCCGGTCCTCTACAGCAATGCAGGTCTTCTTCGATCAGGTCTTCGCGCTCAGACCTGCTTACGGCGCCAACCCCGGCGCCACGTAGGCGTAGAACAGAACGACAACACCTATGACGGAAGCCAGAAGCACGCTGTGCTTAAAGGTGAACCGGAACAGTCTCGCCTCGTCGTCGCGCTTCATGCTGGTCGCGGCGGACGCGACTGCGATACTGGCTAGGCTGATCATCTTGCCCATCACGCCTCCGGCCGAATTGGCGGCGGCCATCAACACGGGGTTCATCCCCAGCCGGTTCGCGGTTACCGTTTGCAGAGGGCCGAACAGCGCATTGGCGGATGTGTCACTGCCGGTCAGGAAGACACCGAGCCAACCCAGCAGCGAACTGAAGAAGGGGAACGACGCGCCGGTCGCCGCGAATGCCAAGCCCAGCGTGCCCGTCGCACCGCAATAATTCATCAGGAACGCGATTGCGAGCACGCATGCCATGGTGAACTCCGCGATCGCCAATTGCTTGCAGGTGTGGATGAATACCTCCACGAATTTCCGCACACTCAATCGGAGAACCAGCGCGGACGCAATGGCCGCGAAGAGACATGCGGAACCGGCGGCGGACAGATAATTCAAGTTGAAAACGGCAGCGTAGGGGGCGGGCTTTGGAACGGTCGGCGGCGTGCGCTGAATCTCGTTATGCAGCCACGGCCAATTAATCAGAATATTCACGCTATTTAACCGGGCAGCAATCGGCTTGACACCCCACGCGAGAACGAACACGACCAGAATAAGATAAGGCGTCCAGGCGAGTATTAGTTCTCCGGCGGTGTATTGCGACTGTGTGGCGTGCGACTTGGTGGCGTGCTCATCGCCCAGCGAGAACGTGTCGCTCGGCTTCCAGGCCTTAAGCAGGATTACCAGACAGCCCATCGAGACCAGCGCCGCCAGAATATCGGTGAGCTGCGGGCCGATGAAATTGGATACCAGGAATTGAGTGCCCGCGAAGGCAATACCGCAAACCGCGGCGCCGGGCAGAATCCCCTTCAAGGCCTTCCACCCGCCCATGACCAAGACGATATACGCCGGAATAAACAGCGAGACCGGCGCGCAGATGCGGCCGACGCCCGCGCTCAGGCGATCCAAGGGCAATCCGGTGGTGCCGGCAAGAGTGACGATCGGAATGGCGATGGATCCGAAGGCGACCGGCGCAGTGTTGGCCAGCAGGCAGATTCCGGCAGCGTAGAACGGAGAGAATCCGAGGCCCGCGAGCATCGCGGCTGCGATCGCGATCGGAGTCCCGAAGCCAGAGGCGCCTTCGAGGAATGCGCCGAAGGCAAAGGCGATCAGCAGTGCCTGCATGCGCCGGTCACTGGTCAGGTTCCCGAGCGAATTCTTGATGATCTCGAATTTCCCGGTTTCGAGGGTAACGCGATACAGCAGGATCGCACCGAACACGATCCATCCGATTGGGAAGAGACCGTACAAGCCGCCATAAGTTACCGCGCCTACGAGATTCCGCATGGGCATGCCGTATTCGGCAACCGCGATGACGGACGCCGCTAGCAATCCGCAGGTAGCGGCGATCCAGGCCGGCTTCCGCCAGATCCCCAACAGAAAAAGGAGCACGAAGATCGGAACCGCCGCGACCAGCGTGGACAGCGGCAAGCTTCCGGCAATAGGAGTGTAGTTATGTTGCCACATATGTGTTCGTCTGAGCCGCCCGGCGCCGTTCGCGGGGCGTTGCCCGAGGTCATCCAAATATAATGACAACCCCCGAAGGTGTCAAGTCGAAAGCCGCGGATTCATGTATACTTTCAGGCGACCCAGCAAGGAGGATTAGTCATGAAGAAATGGCCGCTCGCATTCGCGTGCATTTCTCTATCCGCCGTCGTGCTCACTGTACCAGCGGTCTCTCAGCAGCAAAGCGGCAAGCCCAAGCTATACAACACCGCTAAACAGAAGCTTCTAGATGGCAAACAGATATTCAGCTTCACCCAATCGACGATGGACGTCGATCAGTACTGCGAATACGCCAAGCACTATGACTTTACGTGGTTTGAAATGCAGCACAGCACGCTGGAGTTCAAGGACATCGAAAAGATGATCGCGGCGTGCCCGCACGCGGGCGCGACTCCGATGATTCGGTTGCCGGACGCGCAGGAATGGCACATCCAGCACTCGACCGATATCGGCGTGCTCGGCGTGATTGTTCCCACGGTGGACGATGTGGATCGGGCGCGAGAAGCAGCCAAGTGGTCGCGCTATCCACCGATTGCCCGCCGCAGCTCCGGCGCGGGCCAGGCGGCGTCGCTTTGGGGCATCAATGGAATCAATTACCGGGAGACGATCAACGACAACATGCTGGTGACGGTGATGATCGAGACGCCGACCGGGGTTGCCAATGCGTACGATATCGCGTCCGTTCCAGGCGTGGACGTGGTCATCATCGGCAACAACGATCTAAGCTCGTTCTCCGGATATCCGCAGACTGATGATCGCTATCACCAGCTTGTTCAAAAAGTCCATGACGAAGTCCTGAGGGCCGGCAAGATTTTTGGGCAGGCCAACCAGATGTATCGGGAAGGTCCGTACAGCAAGGATTCGATGTTCTTCCAGAACGGACCGTCGAATGACGGATGGCAGCCGCCAGCCCGCGCGGGCGGCCGGGGAGGACGCGGCCGGGGCGGCGCGCCAGCCTCCACCAGCAATCAGTAGCTGGCTGCTGTTGACCCTATCGCCGCGCTTGTAGCTGGGCCATCATTTGACGGGCTGCTTCCATATCCGGTCGAATCCGTAACGCGGCTTGAAACTGGGCGAGCGCGTCGGGCGATCGGCCGGGGATGCCCGATAGAGCGTGTCCCAAATTGCAGTGGGCGTCCGCGGAATTGGGATCGAGCCGGAGCGCGGCCTCGAAATGAGGAATCGCTTCTAGCAAACGCCCGGGGGTCTGCGACAGGACGACTCCCAGGTTGTTATGCGCTTCGGCGTAATCGGGGCGGATTCGCAGCGCCGCTTCCAACTGAGCAATGGCTTCCGGCCAACGTGCCTGCGTGTTCATCAGGGCGTTTCCCAAATTGAAGTGAGCTTCCGCGTCATTGGGATTGATCCGCAGCGCGGTTTCAAACTGCGCGATCGCTTCCGGCAACCGGTCTGGAGTAGTCGATAGCGCTTTGCCCAGGTTGTTGTGCGCCTCTCCATAATCGGGATCGATCCGGAGCGCCTCTTTAAACTGGGCAATGGCCGACGGCATTCGGCCCGGAATATCCATCAGAGCGCTTCCCAGGTTGTTGTGCGCTTTTGCATTATCGGGGTTGGCGCTCAGCACCTCTTCATACATCGACACCGCTTCCGCCGATCGGCCCGGGATTTTCAATAGGGCATTTCCCAGATTGTTGCGAGCTTCCTGGTAGTCCGGTTTGACTCGGAGCGCGGCCTCGAATTGAGCAATCGCGTCAGGAATCCGGCCAGGGATGTCCGCCAGCGCGATCCCAAGATTGTTATGGGCCTCCGGGAAATTCGGGTCAAATCGCAACGCGGCCTCATAGTACGGGATTGCATCAGCCGTCCGGCCTGACATCTTGGCCAAATTGAGTCCCAGGTCGTATTCCGCGCGCGCCGAATCGGGTTTGATCCGCAGCGCCGCTTCAAAATGGGCAATCGCCTCTGGGACACGGCCTGGGATCAGGGCAAGTTCGGTCCCTAGGTTCGTATGCGCCATCCAGCAGTCCGGATTCCGCACCAGCGTTTCCTGATAGAGGGTCACCGCATCACGATACATGCCGCTCTGACGCCAGGTGAGGATACCCAGAGTCATGAGCAGCACGCCCCACACCACTCGCTCCGGTACCCGTCCGGCGGCCATCGTCAGCCCTGCCGCAGCCGGGATGATGATTCCCAAACTCGCCAAGTATTGAAAGTGATCGGCGACGTAGGAATAAGCGAATGGGTAAACGTTGAAGAATCCGAGCACTGGGAACAGAGTTCCCGCGAAAAACAAAAAGCCTGCGAGCGGTCCCCTGTGCGATTTGGAGAGCAGCCACAAAGCCGCCGCAGCCGCCAGGATTCCGATCGGAAACAGGTATTGCCACCACACGGCCGGATCGATTTTCCAGTGTGGATAGATGAACGTCAGGTTCGTCGGCCACACCAGTTTAGCGAGGTAAAACCAGACGACGCGGCCCGCCAGCAGGCAACGTTCGCCCAGCGTCAGGGCATAGTCCGCGCCCTCGGCTCCCACGTATTTGCGCTCGACGTAAGCCGTGAAGAGTCCACCGGCCGCTCCCAGCGCAAGCCACGGGAGCAGGGGTAGAACGTCGCGCTTCCAGTCGATCCTTCCGCGCTTCCACCAGAAGACGACGAGCAGCGCCGCAGGGAGCGTCGCGGTCACGGTCTTGCTGAGCAGCGCCGCTATAAACAGCCCGAACGCGATAAAATATTGGGATGTCTTGCGGGTTTTGTCAAAATGCAGGTAAATTAGCGCGGCAGAGAGATAAAAGACCGTAGAAAGCGTGCTTTTTTGTTCGGAGATCCAGGCCACGGCTTCAACGCAGACCGGGTGCAGCGCAAATAGAAACCCCGCCAGCCATGCGCCCGGCAATTCCAGCCGCTGCACGATCATCACCACCAGAAAAGCGGCGAGCGCGTGCAGCAGGAGATTCGTGAGATGATACCCGAAGACCGCGTCTCCCCACAAGCGGTGCTCCATCCAGAAGGCGCTGTGAAGCAGCGGGTAATATTGCTGGGTCGCGCCCAGGTCGAACCAGATGCGCCAAAGACCATGCAGGGATTGCAGCGCCGGCGCGGTCACATGGGCGTTGTCATCCCACAGAAATCCACCGTGGATGGCCGGCCAATACGCGAAGAGTACGGCGCCGAACAGCAAGGCAGCCGTCCCGAGCTCGCGACTGCTGACCGCTCTCGACTTCGGCGTGGGCTCTGGACGCGGCTTCGCCATAATTCTGACGGTAGAACTTAAGACTGCGGTAGCCGGAAGGCCACGAGCTCACCGGGATAGTTGCCACCGCTGATAGCCAAGACCAAGTACTGTTGGCCGTTCAGCATATAGGTCATCGGTGATCCGCTCTGGGGCGCGGGAATATATACTGCTCCCACTTCCTTGCCGGTCGCCTTGTCATAAGCGCGTAGCATTGCGCCTCTCACGCCCGCCGAATTGGTGAAATAACCAGCTTCGCCGCAGATCACGAGAGTCTTCGTGGTCAAAGGACTGAGCAGACCCGGCCGGCCGGTGCGCGGAATGTTGAGACCCTTCAAAGCCGGATTGTTACGGACGTTATCCGGCGTTTCGCCGTGCGCGATCTGCCAGGCGAACTCACCCTTGGTCAAATCGATCGCGGTTATGCGGCCGTAGGGCGGCTTTAGAAGCGGCAGGCCGCGTACATTGAGACCCGGGCCACCACCCTCTCCTCCACCGCCTCCTCCTCCCGCGGCGCCACGACCTCCCGCTGGTGGCGGGGGTGGAGCGGAGCCCATAGCGCGACCCGGGTTAGGAACTCTTCCAGCGGTTCCCTGCACGTAGTCCATATCCGAAATGGCGGCGTTCGGCGACGGCACTAATCCGAGCAGGGCGATCGCGCTCTGGGAAAAGACATACACGATGTGCGTGTCGGGATCGTAGGAACCGCCGGGCCAGTTCGTGCCGCCTTGCGCTCCCGGCGAGACGATGGTTGCAAGCGGCCCGTCCGCCTTGCTTACAGTCGGCGGCGTGAAGATTGGTCCCGTCTTATATTTCGAAACGAGCTTGATCGCCTCTTCCCGCAACTCGGGGGTGAAGTTAATCAGGCTGTCGACCAGACTACCTTGGTTGTCATATGCGGGCGGCTTGGTCGGAAATGGCTGCGTGGGTGAGTACCACTCGCCCGGCACGTCGCCCTTCGCCACCGGCCGCTCCTCGATTGGCCAAATCGGCTGACCGTTGGTCCGATCGAATACGTAGAGGAAAGCCTGCTTGGTGGGCTGCGCGAGGGCCTTCACCGTCCGGCCGTTGACCGGGATATCCACCAGGATGGGCGCACACGGGATATCCATGTCCCACATCCCATGGTGGACAAGCTGATAATGCCACTTGCGTTTCCCAGTTTGCAAATCCACTGCGACGATGCTCTCGCCGAATAATCCATTACCGGGACGATGGCCGCCATAATAGTCGCCGGTGGGCAACTCGACGGGCAGATACACCAGACCGAGATCCTCATCGACCGAGACCTGCCCCCAGACGCCCGTATTTCCGGTATAAGACCAGGAATCATTCAACCACGAGTCGATTCCGAACTCGCCGGGCCGAGGTATGGTATGGAAGATCCACAGGCGCTTCCCGGTGCGCACGTCAAATCCGCGTACATAGCCTTTCACATTCTTCTTGCTCTTGGGCACGCCTCCCGATAAGTGCGCGGCGCCCACGATGACCACGTTCTTGGCAATGATGGGCGTGGAGTGAAGACCAACCTCACCGGTGACCGGATCAATCTCCTGATCGTCGTCCTTCTTCAGATCGAGAATGCCGTTCTTGCCGAAGCTGGGGATTAACTGTCCGGTCTTCGCATCCAGAGCGAGCAGTTGATAACCGGGAGTTACGTAGAGGATCCGCTCTTCGCGGCCGTCGGTCCAGTAGGACAACCCATGGCCTGAAAGCTGCCGGGGAGCATTTTCTGCCCGTGCGCCTTCGTTTTCGCTATGCACCCACAGCAACTCACCGGTAGCGGCATCGAGGGCGACTGCCGCGCGCCGGGACCCGGCGGTAGAATACAGCCGGCCCTTGACCATTAAAGGAGTCGCTTCGAGCTGATATTCCTTGCGCGGACCCAGATTGTCCGTCTTGAACCGCCACGCGACTTCAAGCTGGTTGAAATTACCGGCGTTGATCTGATCGAGTGGCGAATAACGGGTGCTGCCGAGATCTCCTCCGTAAGTCGGCCACTCTCCGTTCTTCGCCCCATGTTGCGCGGCTGCCGGGAAAGCGCCGCAGAACAAAAGTCCAACGGAGGCCGCTACCGTGGCCGCATGAGAAACCTTTCGCATTACCCCTCCCTGCTTCTCCGTGAACTCGAAAAAGGCCGGCTACCCCTTTCGGATAGCCGGCCAGTGTTTCGTCTGACTCTAGAAAATAAACTTCGCCCCGAACTGAATCTCGCGCATGGCGTAAGCAGTTCCGATCGTGCTTCCACTGTTGTTAATCGTCCCGAACGTTGCGGCTGGGGTTTGTGTAGTAGTGCCCCAAGTCGTGTTTGGACTTCCCAACGCAGGATGGTTGAAGACGTTAAACGCTTCAATGCGGATCTGGAAAGTCGCTCTCTCTTTGATCGCGATATTCTTGAAGAGCGCCATATCATCGGTCCATGTGGAGGGCCCGAGCAGTTCGTTACGGGCCATGTTGCCGAAGGTGCCGTTGTAACAGCCCGGCGTTATATACCCAACGCACGTTCCGGCCACGGGGTTGGAGAGAGCAGCGAGATTGAACCACTGGTGTTGGTCAGCGTTCATTGCCGTTGGATTGATACCGGTCGAGTTCAGCCGGTTCGCATTGGGTTGAACCACCTGCCCGCCGGCGTCCCAGGCCACCGAATCCAGCGCGCGACCGCTCTGGGCCGTCAGAATCGTGTTCAGCTGCCAGCCGCCAACGACTGCGTTGGTAGCCCCGCCTTTGTCGAGAAACTGCTTGCCTTTACCGAAAGGCAGCGGATAGACGATCGAAGTGACCAGGCGAAAGGGAGTATTGAAACCGGAGGGGCCATACTCGCAAGTGATCACGCAGTAGGGGTTCTCCGGGTATTGATCCCCAGTGCTGCCGCGAACGGCGCTTCCATTATCGAGCGCCTTGGACCACGTGAAGGCAACCAGCGTGGTCACGCCCGATTTGAACCGTTGCGACAACTTTGTAGATAAGGCGTTATAGTTGCCTATTCCGTTGCCATCGGTGTATTCGATACCGGAAGAGTACATCGGATATGGAACGTGCGCGGCTGCAGCCACAGTTCCATTCGGAATACCGGCGTCTAGATTCAACTGGTTCTCCAGATGCTTATCCAGGATTCCCTGGTAGCCGACTTCGAGCGTCGAGGCCTGACCAAACTGCCTCTGTACGTTCAACAAATACATGTAGGACGTGGGAGTCCCGATATTTTGTTGAACCGCCCACGTCAAGCCAGGATTAAGAGCATAGGGCGGTGGTCCGAGACTGTTAGCGTACGTGAGTGTCGGCGGAGCTTGAGGGGACGGCAGGTCAGTCAAACGTCCAGCAGTAGCGCGGTTCGTATCGAACCGGTTGTTCTGTGACTCCTGAGAATAGAAAACGCCGAAACCCGTCCGAATGGACCACTTGGCAGTGGGGCTGTAGGCGATACCAAGCCGGGGACCAAAGTCTTTATAATCGGAGTCGACCATTCGGGCACCCAGCCGGCCATCGCGTGCAACTAAAACCGGGGTACCAAGTGGAGTACCGATTCCGGTAAGGTTTTCGTAGATGTAATTCAGACCCTGGTAGAAGTTGTTGTTTGTACCGGCGCGGACGAGAACTGGATATAAACTCGGACTGACGTTCGCCTGCTGGGGAATGTTCGCGCCCATAGGAAGCTGGAAGTTGGTCATGTTCTGCTGCGTATCAAGCCAGGGTTGTTCATATTCCCAACGCAGCCCGAGGGTAACGGTAATCTTCGACGTCATTTTATAGGTGTCGTCAACGTAGAACGCCAGGCTGTTTGCCGTGTCATTCGAGGAAGCGACCTGAAGCGCCAAATCCACGCGATAAAGATCTCCCAGATCCATATCCGCGGCTGCGTTGCCGCCGATCAGACCTTGCGGGTTAGCAGTGTACTGCCCGTTAAACTGTAGCTGGCTGCGCGTGTATTGATTGCCGAATTGATTGTAGATATCATAGCGATACTCGCCTCCGAACCGGATCGAATGCTTGCCGTGGTTCCAGGAGAAGTTATCGACGAACTGCCGGATACTATCGTTGATGACGAAAGGACCGTTGGTGTTGTCCCCGAAGGTGCTGAGTCCATTGAGGGCCAGAGCGACCGACGGAACGCCCCAACTTTGGGGAGCCTCGGTGGGAAACGGAAGTCCCAGATTTGCCACCACATTTGTCTTGCCGCTCAGGATCTGCTGCACGGAGTTGTACAGCGAAGTGTAGCCAAACCGGAATTCGTTCACTTTCGTGGACGACAAAACCCATGCGTTCGAAATCATGTACTGCTTTGAATTGGTAGCGAGCGCGCCTCCGATCTGCGGCAGCGTCGGCGTAATCGTGTCCTCATTGGTCCACCCGAAACGTCCGAACCATTGCATATTGGAGCTCTGATTGAAGTCAACCCGCTCGGTCACCTGGTTCTTGTTTACCTGGTTCTCCAGGGGTATCACCAGATTATTGGCGGGATTGGTAGTGTTGGTGGGATTGACATTGGGCAGCGGCAGGTAGGCGTATAACGCTGCTGAGGTCGCACTTAAGCGATTCGTTGGGATGATATTGCCCGCGAAAGGCGTGGCCACGTACGTACCGTTCGGTTGCGCCACCCGTGTGTTCGGGTCGTACAAGATTGTCTTAAAACCCGAAAAGTCTCCTGAGCGCCATGCGGCTGGAGGAACGGTGTAGGTGCCAGCATTGGTGATGCGTTGCTTGTAGCCTTCCCAATTGGACATGAAGAAAAGCTTGTTTTTTCCGTTGTAGATTTTGGGGAGCCAAACCGGTCCACCCAGGTAGTAGCCGTATTGATTCTGTTTCAAAGGCGTGGCGGCTGGTGGCTTGCCAACGTTGAAATTGTAGGGAAGCGCGTCGGTATCGTCATTGCGCAGGAACTCGTAAGCTGTCCCATGAAAATCGTTAGTGCCGGACTTGGTCGACACGTTGATCTGCGCAGCTTCGCGCCCGAACTCGGCCGGGTAGATGCCGCTCTGTACCTTGAATTCCTGAATCGCATCGATGGATGGCACCTGGATGTATTCGTTGAAATCGGGATCGGTATCCGCGATTCCGTCCAGGCTGTATTCGTTGAAGGTGCTTCTGAAACCGGCAATCGACATGGTGTAGATGTTGCTACCGCGGTCGCCGCCTTCGCGCGAACTCGCCTGGGATGCGGCAGCAAATCCGAAAGTCACGTTGGGAGCTAGAGAAACTAGGCTCAAAAAGTTGCGTCCGTTCAGCGGCAGATCGTTCACCGTTTTTTGCGGAATAACGGTTCCTACCGTCGCGCTTTCCGTAGTGAGAGCCGCGGCGGTCGCGTCCACCTCTACGGTTTGCGTGGACTGTCCGACGACCAGTGAGAAGTCCACTCGGGCCGTCTGCTGCACTTGAATTTCGATGGTGCTGGTAGCCGTCTGAAATCCGGCAACCGCGACTTTGACCTGATAAGTAGCTGGAATGAGATCCGGAAAAGTATAAACTCCAGAATCGTTGGTAGTGGTGGACCGCGAAACGTTGGTACCGACGTTCGTGGCTGTTACAGCGGCATTCGGAGCGACCGCTCCGCTCGGATCCTTCACCTCACCGGTGATCGATCCGAATGTTTGTGCCGAAACAACACTGATGGGCAGACATAACCCCAAAATGAGCATGACGTGGCGCATTCGATTTCTCCTTAAATAACCCACACAACTGAGTGTCATGAACGTTATCACACAGGTACGCGAAATGCAAGGGTAGCCGTGCCCGACCGAAGCAGCTTCGATGAGATGTATACTGTGCCGGTGGAGGTACGGGCGTGAGCACACTCAATCTGCCGTATCAGTGGAACGAAATTCAAAAAGAACAGATCAACCCCCTCTTGTTGCGGCAAGCGATTCACGGCGACGGAATGACGGTCGCACGCCTCGAAATGAGCACTGGGTGCGTGGTTCCG